>CAVCHK010000040.1:0-5637 GCA_963601985.1 Paludibacteraceae bacterium | reverse complement strand
TAACCTCCCCCTGAAAGAAAGAAATTATTCTTAAACATAAAATCACCCCTTCCTTTTTTAAATATAATATATAAAGAGAAACTCTAATTATAGAATTTCTCTTTTACTAATTTATAAATATCCTCATGAATATCTTCAGGTAATCTCATCTCATTATCAGAAGAACATTCAATAAAATTCCAATTATATTTCTTTGCAATTTCAATTGAAGTATCATAAGCCCTCTTTAAATATTCATAATCACTCTCATGAATATCATTTTTAATACCTTCATTACTAGTTCTCTTACTTTTAAGAGCTCTCGATAATTCAAAAGGAACATGCAAAAATATAACTAAATCAGGTTCAGGAATACCAATTTTATGATATTCATAATCATAAACATAATTAATAAAATCTTCCTTTTCTTTAGGATTATTAATAACAGAAGATTGATATATTAAAGAAGAAGTAGTATACCTATCAAGTACAATTATATTACCCTTATCATATTCTTGTTTTAAACCAGTTATCCAAGTAATAGCTCTATCTTGAGCATATAAACTATTAACAAAATAAGGAGATAAACTAGATATTTTACCATAATTACCTTTTAAATATTCTTCGACTGGTCTACCTTGATATGTACCATAACTAGGAAAATGATGCGTAGTAACAACTTTTTCTTTATCTTTTAAAAATCTATCTATTAATAATTTATATTGCATACTTTTACCTACTCCATCACAAGAACCCTCAATAACAATAAGCTTTCCCATTACTTAACCTTCTTTCTAGTATATTTATTTCTAACATAAGGAATATTATTATCCATAAAATTACCAATCTCTACTTTATCAAATTCTTCAATATTAAAATAAGGAAAATATGTATCTGCAGTAAATTCATTTGCTATTTCAGTTAAATACATAACTTCTACATAAGGAATAAATAGCTCATATACCATAGCTCCCCCTACTACCATAAAATCTTCATCAGTTTTAAAAACATAATTTAAAAGTTTATCAAACTTATCAAAACATATAACATCACACATACTATCAATATTATGAGTAGTTAAAACAATAGGATTCCTGCCAGTAAATGCTTTAGGGGGCATTGATTCAAATGTACGTCTTCCCATAATAATATTCTTACCCATAGTCATCTTTTTATAGAAGGCTAAATCTTCTGGTATCTTCCAAAGCAAATGATTATCAATACCAAGTTCATTATTATACCCTATCGCCGCTATTAAACTCAAACTTTTCATATTATTCCTCCTATTGTGCTATAGGAAAAGATATTTTCCCCATATGCTTATAACTTCTAACTTTAACATCTTTAAGTTCTTTAGAATTATCAAACTTAAAGAAATCATCAATATCTTTATTTAATTCTAATAGCGGATGTGTAGGATATAATATCAAATCAATAATTCTATTTTCTGTATCTAAATACATATATTCATCACTTTTAATATCTTTAATTAAACTTAGTTTATCTTCTAATAATTTTTTCATCTTAATAAGTTCATCACATGGTAATAGAGATAACTCGTTATATCTATCTTCTCTTCTTATTTGCTCTTTAACACCATCTAATTGATTAACATAAATATGAGCATCTTTAATAGAATAATAAAGTTTACCTACCTTTAAATTAGTAACTTGAGCTATCATTGCTAGGAAGCAAGAATACTGAGTAATATTAAATGGAAGCCCTAGAGGTACATCACAACTTCTTTGATGAACAAATAAATTTAGTGTTCCATCAGTAACATCCCACTCTGTAGACCATACACATGATGGAAGCACCGCTGTTCTTAGAAATTCATCTTGCCATAGGCTTTTAACCATTCTTCTATCAGTAGGATTATTCTTTATAGTATCAATTAAATTTCTAGCATGTTTATATCTATTAGTAATATATCCATAAGCGGTACCTATAGTATAAGCAAATTCAGTGCCATAATATTTAGCACTTTTAATAGTTTTGCCTTCTATTTTACTTTTAGCAGTCATAACATTACCATTACTATCAAGTTTAGGTTTTAACTCTCCAAAAGGATTATCTACTTCTGTGCTTAATGGATCCATAACAATAACTTCCCTATCCGGATCATAATTACCACTAGGTTCATATATACGATAAATACCATCATCATCTACCATCCATTCATCCCATATATGTACATTTCTTTCATGTAAATCTCTTACATCATTAGAACCCATTTGCCATATCCAAAGCATCTCAGTAACGGCTTGTCTATAAAACATTTGTTTTGTTTGTAAAATAGGGAACTCACGTTCTACATCAAAACAGAAATGAAATTCCGGTATTTTTATGGTATTAATTCCCGTTCTATTATGAACTTCTACTCCATTATTAATAATTTCTCTAAGTAATCTTAAATATTCTTTATCAAATTCAGTCATAATTACTTACCTCCTCTGTTATTATTTATTTAATAATATCATAGAGAAGTAAATAAAGCAACAAAATTTACTTACTGTTTACAAAAAAAATAATACCAATTTTAGTATTATTTAATCCTAGATAATTTCATAGATTTAACCTTTTTTATATCATCATATCTAGTAATAAACCTCTTATCAATACGAGGTATTCTATTATTAGCCATATATAACTGTTCATCAGCCATATTTAAAATAAAATTAAACCAATCATTGATACTATCATTAGTATCATGTTTTAAATCAAAATAAATATTATCTAAAACTTTAGCATAAGTTATTTTATTTACTAAAATACTACCTGATAAGTTAAGAGGACTAATCTTTAAATTAGTACCATAAAGCTTATTTACCATCTCAGTAAATTTAATATTATGAATTATTCTTGATGTTCTACCATTACCATCAGTATAAGGATGTATTCTAAGAAATAATAAATGCATTAAACTACTAGCCAAAAAAGGATTACTATAAAGTAAAGAAGTACCATTATGCTTAAACATTCTTATAAAACTATTCATAAACTTATCAACGTCTTTAGCCTTAGCACCCCTCCAGAAAATATCCTCACTACCATCAGAATTAAATCTACTTACATTAACTTCACTCTTTCTATATTCAAAACTAGCCTCCATCTCTCCTTCAGTAATAAAATTATGTAAAAGATGTATTCTGCTATTACTAATATTCAAAGTATTAAAAAATAACTCTTTATCAGTAAGTTTACGCATATCAATATTAATATTTTCTATTTTTTTACTTGAAGATAATTCTTCATATAATAAATAGATCCAATAATTAATAATATACTCCTCATCATAACAAGATAAAGTATGCATATAATTATCAAATTCTCTATTAGTATCTTCTAAATGATTTAATACTAAAGAAGATAATTTAATCTTATTTACATAATCAAATAAAGAAAAATAATTAACATAATCACTATTCATTCCATTAACTATAGGCATAATATCCCCTCATTTCTTGAGAAGTATTATAACACAAAGAAAAAGAGTAGTCAAATACTCTTATTCTACAGTAACAGATTTAGCTAAATTCCTAGGTTTATCTATATCATAACCCTTTATTAAAGCAGTATAATAAGCAATAAGTTGCATAGGTATAATAGCACTAAGAGGAGTTAAAAATTCACTATGATTATCAAGTAATATCTTATGTGTTGAAAAATCATCTTTCTCTATATTAGTAATAGCAATAACTTCAGCACCTCTTGAAGATACTTCTTTTAAGTTACTTATTGTCTTATCACTAATGGATTTATCAAGTACAATAGCAATAACTCCAAAGTCTTTATCAATTAATGATATACTACCATGTTTTAGTTCCCCTGCAGGAAAAGCCTCACTATGAATATAAGATATCTCTTTTAGTTTTAAACTACCCTCTAATGCTAAATAGTAGTCAATACCTCTACCCAAATAAAATATATTCTTCTTATCACTTACTAATTTAGCAATTTCCTTATAATTAAAATCATTAATATACTTAGTAATAATATTAGGAAGTAGTTTTAACTCTCTTACTGCCTCCTCTTCCATACTATTACCCTTAATAGATAATAATATTAAAATAATAACCTGAGCTAAATAAGCCTTAGTAGTAGCCACCGCTATTTCAATACCACAAGGTGTATATATTACATACTTGCTTTCTCTTGCAATAGAAGAATCTCGTCTATTAACTATGGATAGTGTATCTATACTATGTTCATTTGCTAGTTTCATAGCGGCTAATGTATCAGCAGTCTCTCCAGACTGAGATATTAATATTACTAAAGTATCTTCATCAAAGAAATTCTTTTGATATCTATATTCTGATGCATAGTAGACATTAGTTCTAATATTAGCATATTTTTCTATATAATATTTACCTATATATCCTGCAAAAGCAGCACTACCACAGGCTACAATATCAATATTTTTGTATTTCCTTATATCAAATATATCTCCTACTTTATCATTTTCAGTATATAAAGATAATATCTTTTTTACAACTTCATCTTCCTCATTAATTTCCTTTAACATATAATGATCATATCCATTTTTACTAATTTCTTCATTTTCACCATTAAATATTTTTATATCTTTATATATTTCATTCATATCTCTATCATAATATTTAATATTATCTTTAGTAAGAACTACTATATCATAATTATTAAGAATAATATATTTATTAGTAACATGTATAATAGCGGGAATATCACTAGCTAAAATATTTCCTTCATTACTAGTTCCTACTATTAGAGGACTATCTTTTCTTATACCAAAAATAACACTAGGATAATCATCATTTATAATATTAAAAGCATAACTACCTTTAAGAATATAAGTAGCCTTACTTAATGCTTTAAGCATATCACCTTCTTCATTATATAAATCATCTATAATTCCAGCGGCTACTTCTGTATCTGTCTCTGTATTAAATACATAACCTTTTTCTATAAGTTCTTTTCTAAGTTCATTATAATTTTCTATAATTCCATTATGAACTAGTGTAATTTTACCCTGTCTATGAGGATGAGCATTAATATCCGTAGCACCACCATGCGTAGCCCATCTAGTATGAGAAATACCAATATTTGCCTCATCATCATAATTTAATATTTTATCTAAATTTTTAATTGGTCCTTCTTTTTTTATAATATTAATCTTCCCATTCTTCATATAAGCAATTCCAGAAGAATCATAACCTCTATATTCCAAAGACTTTAAACCAGTCATTATTGTTTTTATAACATTTTTATCACCAGCATAACTTGCTATGCCACACATAATTACCTCTTTTCTATATTTAGTTATTACTTTGTTACAATATTGATTTTGCTTTTTAATAATAACCTATGAGCATATAACCCAAAGTAGCATCCGCCGAAAATTCGATAACTACTCCCCTCGTCAACTATTAATAGTTCAGGCGCTAATCTATAAATAATACCTCCTCTAGTTTATAGACTTAACATAATTATATCAAATAAATATATTATTGTAAACATATCCACTTAAGCTGTAGTCTTAAGTGGTATAACAAAGAGAGTATTATCTTTGTTATAAAGTATTTTATTTTATAAAAAGTCCATACATTTATGTATGGAACTCGGGGTTTTGACACTTTTTAAGAGAAAAATTCTGGCAAAGTATTGAATTTATTGAATTTT
>CAVCHK010000039.1:25817-29673 GCA_963601985.1 Paludibacteraceae bacterium | reverse complement strand
TTTCCTTAAATCAAAAGCAGGAACAATGTCTAATGAATTAATAAATTTATATAAAACATATAAAAAATATTTAGAATTATCCAAAGATAATAAGAATGTTTTATATGAATATGATTTACAAATAAGAGTTAATGTAATTCAGAAAATGTTTGAAGAGGGCTATGACGAAACAAAATTACAATTAATAAGGGCAAAATATAATTTGAGGATTATTAATTATTTCTTCATAATGTTAAATTTTATGATTAATAATGATGTCGATAGAAGAAATATAAGTAAAAAATTATATGATCCTCAAATAAATCAAAATATAAATATATTCAAATTAAATATGTCACTTTTTCTTATTAATTTAATTTTTGAAAAAACAAGAGATAAAATAGATGAAATATTAAGCCAATCTGAAAGTAAAACAGAAACTTTAATAGAAAATTTACTTAAAGAGTATAATGGTGATTCGCAAACACTTGGTGAGGTATTATTAACAAGATATGAAGATGTTAGAGGAACACATGAACATAATAAATATAGAATAATGAGAGAATATTTAATAGAAAAAGGCTTTGATACCACTAAAATTCCTATATTTAGGTTTTTAAGAAATTCCTCTTCTCATGGTGAATTTTATCCAATTATAAGAAATAATAATGATATTGACATAAAAGTAGACAATAATGGAAAAGAAAAACAAGTAATGAGTTTACAAACGTTGATAACACTTGTGGACAGTAAAATATCAACATTACCAAATACAGATGAATATAGTATATTTATAGATTTTTATAAGTCTACAGATTTATTGACAACAATGGGAAACTATAAAACAAAAGAAAAAACAGATGAAGTAATAAAAATGCTTGCTATTTTGTCTATGTATAATATTGTACAGTATAATATGGAACAGTTATTTAAAGAACTTAAAACTGGCAAAAAAAGCCAAATAAGAAAGGTGGATAACTTAGATATAAAAAAGTATTTTATATCATTACCTGAAAATGAAGAAGAAACAAATTACAAAATAATAGAAACAATAAAACATGCTATAGGGCATATGCATATAGAATATAAAAATGGAAATATTACTTTCGAAAATATAAAGTCTAATCAAATTTGTACTGCGAGTGTTAATAATATATTTGCCTTTGCATTAAAATCAGGTATTTATAGTGCCGTGACAGCTACAGAATTCTATCAATATTATATTGAAGAAGTAAAAAGAAGAACATTAAATATAAATGAAATTAGCATTGAAAAAAAAGAATATAACATTAAATATAATCCTAACGAAATAGAAATAAACAAATACAATAATAAAAAATATTATTAAACCCATAAAAGTATATAAAAATAATTATATACTTTTTTATGTGTATCTGAGATGATATAAAAAAGTATCAACAACAACTGTTGATACTTTAAATACTATTTAGTTTCAATTAAACCATAATCTCCATCTTTTCTTTTATATAATATGCATACCCTATTAGTATCCATATCCTTATATACAAAGAAGTTATGTCCAAGAAGTTCCATTTCCAAAATAGCTTCTTCTTCATCCATAGGTTTCATCTCTATATTTTTTCTTTTAACAATTTTTTCTTTTGCATCTTCATCATTAGTCTCTATTTCATAATCAAAATTAAATTCTCTAACACTTTCTTTAGTGCTTCTATTTAATCTAGTTTTATTCTTTCTTATTTGTCTTTCTAATTTATCTGTTACCAAATCAATAGCAGCATATAAATCATCATTTTCCTCTTCACTTCTTAGAATAAACTTACTAGTAGGAATAGTAACTTCTACTATTTGAGCATTACCTCTTACTCTCGTAATAACATTAGCGGTAATATCATCATCCTTAAAATATTTCTCAAGTCTACCTAATTTATTCTCAGTGTAATCTTTGATAGCCTCTGTAACTATCATTTTGTCTCCATGAATATTGTATTTCATATACATCATCCTTTCTTACAACTTAATTATAACAAATAACAATTAAAAATTAAATAGATTTTTAAAAATAACATAATTTAACATAATTACTTCCAAATATTCACTTCATACTCCCCATTAGTAATTAAATAACTAATAGCCTTTTTCACTGAAGGAATATCTTCTTTATATGTAACACCATACCAATTAGCGGTAGTTAAATTAACCTTACAACTAGCTCTGCCACTAACAATTAAAGAACTAAGTACTTCTGGTATTAAGTATTCACTAGTTAATAAATTATCTTTATTATCTTCAAAAAACTTAGGAAATAATTCTTCTATGTAATTAAAAATTGTTGGTGTAAATAATAAGAAATTCATACTAACTGTAGTATCATCACTTACTGTGAAGGCTTTATCACCACTAAGAGGTTCTGCAATAATAGTACCATTCTCTCTATGCACTTTACTTTCAGTAATTTTAGTTAAATATCCATTATTTTGTGTCTCACAAATTCCCCTTTTAACAGAACCATTTTCTGTTAATGTATTAGGAGTTTTATAACCAATCATACCATAATTACTAGAATTCTTATCTATATTAGATAAATATTCGTAAGCACGCATAAAAGCATCTCTTCCATAAAAATCATCAGCATTAATCATCGCAAAATTATCATGAACACAATCCTTAGCACAAAGTACAGCTTGAGCGGTACCTAAAGGCTTAACTCTATCATTTGGAACATTATATCCCAAAGGAATATTATTAATCTCTTGAAATGCATATTCTACTTTAATATATTTCTCAATTCTCTTTCCTATAGTTTCTTTAAATAATTCATAATTTTCTTTTTTTATAATAAAGACAACTTTATTAAATCCTGCTAGAGTAGCATCATATACAGAATAATCAATGATAAATTCACCATTAGGGCCAAAAGGTTCAATCTGTTTAAGACCACCAAATCTACTTCCCATTCCAGCGGCCAAAACCATTAATGTAATATCTTTATTCATATAATTCCTCGCTTTCTATTATTACCATCATAACAAAAATAATTAAAAAAGTTAATACTTTGTATAAAAAAAGACATTACTTTACAAAATATAATGAATATTCGCAGATATTCACATAAGAAAATATTTATTTATTTTCTTTTTTTTGTTATACTTAAATATGGAGGTAATAAAAATGGATATATTTTGTAAAATAATAAATAATGAATTACCATCATATACTTTATATGAAGATGAAATAGTAAAAGTATTTTTAGATGTTAATCCAAATCATAATGGACATACATTAATAGTACCAAAAAAACACTATCAAGATTTTTTTGATATCGATGATGAAACATTACATCACGTATTAAAAGTAGCTAAAAAAATAGCTAAATTATTAAAAGAAAGATTAAACTATGATGGAATATCTTTAGCGGAAAACAATGGTTTAGGACAAGAAGTAAAACACTTTCACTTGCATCTAATACCAAGATATAATAATGAAGAAAAAATACCAGTAGAGGAAATATATAATATATTAAAGTAGGACATCCTACTTTTTATTATACAAAAAAACTATCCGAAGATAGTTTCTTAACTAAGATAATCTAATAAAAGAAAGTATTACCTATTATAATGGCAAGTAGAATGTATAAAACAATTACAACTAAGAAGCCATTACTTCCTTTACATGAACTATTTCCAGACATATTTATGCACCTCCTTTATTATATCCAAGCGCCTAGTATAATTATAAGTAGAATAAATAAAACTAAAACAATAGCAGCAGATGAACCACATGTTCCACAGTTACCCATATACATTCCTCCTTTTTTTCTATTCACAATATTTTATGGAAAAATAAAAAAAAAATATTAGGCAAAAAAACTATATAAAAAAATATAAATAAAAAATAT
>CAVCHK010000039.1:7154-25807 GCA_963601985.1 Paludibacteraceae bacterium | reverse complement strand
GAAAGGGAAGAAAAGAAAAGCAAAAAAAATAAAGAGGTAAATAACAAAGTAAAAGAAACAAAAAATCAAAAGGTAAAAAATAATAAGAAAGAAGAAGTGAAAGATATTCCAAAGAAAAAAGTAAATAAAGATACTGATAAAATATTCAAATTTTACGAATTCTTTGATAAATATCATTTAGCTATTTATGGTGCCTTAGGAGGAATCCTAGTAACAGTATTAGTGGTAGTAATAATATGGCCAGATCGTATAGCAACCCTAAAAGATGGAACACAACCAGTAGCTACAATAGATGGTATGACGCTTACAGCAGATGAATTATATGAAGATATGAAAGAAGTATATTCAGTAAGTTCTCTATTAGATAAAATAGATACAAAAATACTTACTGACAAATATCCAGATACAGATGAAATGGATGATGAAGTAAAGACTGAAGCAGAAAATTATTATAATGCTTACGAACAATACTATCAAATGTCTAAAGAAGATTTCTTATCACAAAATGGATTTAATACAGAAAAGACATTCTTAGAATATCTAAAACTAAATAACAGAAGAACTAAATATGTAAAAGAGTATACCCAAAATGAAGTTACAGATAAAGAAATAAATACATATTATGAAGATGAAGTATATGGAGATATAAATACAAAACATATCTTAGTAAAAGTAGATTCTTCAGCAACAGATGATGAAAAAACAGAAGCAGAAAACCTAGCTAAAGAAATAATATCAAAATTAGATGAAGGAAAAACATTTGATGAAGTAAAAGAAGAATATAAAGATCAAATAACTTATGAAGAATTAGGATATAAATCATATAATGCAGCCTTAGAAGAAGCATATAAAAATGAAATGAAAAATCTAAAAGACGGAGAATATAGTAAAGAACCAATAAAAACATCATACGGATATCACGTTGTATATAGAATAGATCAAAAAGATAAACCATCCCTTGATGATATTAAAGACCAAATCAAAGAAGAAATAGCGGATGAAAAATTATCTAATGATCAAAATCTTTATTACATTGCCTTAGATAAAATGAGAGAAGATGCTAATTTAACATTTGAAGATACAGTATTAAAAGACAAATATAATTCATATATAGCAAAATACAAATAACAAAAAGCCCCACTAGGGCTTTTTAATTTTTAATTCTATTTATAAGCTTAACAGTTTCATAAAAACTATTAAGCCTCTTATTCCAATTATGCTTAATTTCAAAAGTAAGTTCTTTCTTTATTAAAGAAATATCATCATTTTCCTTTTCAAAATAATCATAATATAAATATTTTAAATTAGAATTATTATTCTCTTTATTAATATAGTTAATAAGAAACTCTCTCCTTTCACCCTCTCTTCTATTAACACATTTCTTATTAATCTTCCTTCTCTTTATAATATTAATATCATAAATATCAATATCAGTAGCCTCTTCTAATACCTCATCTTCTTCATCTATAAGAAGACTACTCTTTTTAATAACATCACCCTTATCATTAAATAAAATTCCAATAACCTCCATACCATTTGTAATTAAACACGAAGGACCAATTTTAATCTTATTATAAGCAAAAGTCTTGTCTCTTATTTTATTTATAAATAAATTATCTATAGTAACACTTTCATATTTAATAATTTTATATGTCTCATTATTAACCAAAAATAAAGGAATCTTTTTAATACTAATAATATTATCCTCTTTTTCCCATTCATAAAATTCATAAAAATTCTTCTCAAAATTAACTACAATATCATAAATAAATCTCATGTATTCACTCCTCCTTTTATAGTCATAGATAAAATCATAATAGTAAGACCTATAATGCTATAGTAGCATTCTACTTTCCCTATAATAAAATTAACATAATTACCAAAATTATACCCCATAGTTAATAAATTAAGATAAAGGACAATAAAACTAAGACCAATAACCATAAACCCAAAGCCAAATAAAAAGAAAAAAACTCTTACCATTATATCCCTCATTTAACTTTATTCAAATAAAGAAATAATATTAAGAGTTTTATATTTATTCTATCCTATCTCTATCTTTAATTTCCACTCTACTGATAGAATCAAATCTTTTACTAATCTTATCCGTAGTAACATGTATATTTTCAATATCCTTATTAACAGTTTCAATACTCCTAGATAACTTATCCCATCTATCCTTATACCTAGAAAACTCTACTCCAAGTTTATTAAGTTCATCATGAATAATACTAGCATACTTATCCCTTTCCATATTCTTAAGAAGAACCTCAATAGTAGTAAAAGTACTAATCAAAGTAGTAGGAGAACAAATCCATACTCTTTTTTTATGAGCATACTCTACTAAATCATTATGATAAGCATTAATTTCCGCAAATAAAGCTTCAGCAGGTAAAAACATAATAGCCTGATCAGAAGTAACACCAGGAATAATATATTTACTACTAATAGCATCTATATGCTTTTTAACATCCATTTTAAAAGCCTTTTCATAAGTATTCCTATCAACTTGAGGTAAGTTCTTATCAACCATTTTCTGATAATGCTCTAAAGGAAATTTAGAGTCAATAGCAACAGTACCAAGCGGTTCAGGAGCAAAAATAACACTATCTGCTATAGTACCATTAGGAAGACTATATTGAAGTCTATATACCTTATCATTCTTTTCACCAAAAATACTAACCAAAATATGCTTAAGATTAACCTCGCCAAAAATACCACGACTTTTTTTATCCGTAAGAATACTCTGTAAAGAAACAATATCAGTAGATAAACTATCAATTTTCTTTTGAGCCTCATCTATTTTAGATAACCTTTCTAATATATTAGTAAAAGTCTTATTAGTCTTAGCAAAATTATCATCAAGTCTTTCATTAACCTTATCATTAATCATTGTAAGCTTCTTTTCTAATCTATCATTAAGACCATTAAAATTATCATTCATAGTTTTCATAATATCAATTTGAAAACTAGATAATTCCTTAATAGTATTAGACTCTAAATTACCAAGCCTTTCCGTAATCTTACCTTCATTAACATTCTTAATAATAGCAATAATAACAAGTACAATAACAACAATAATAAGTCCAATAATAATAAAGTCCATTTATATATCACATCCTCAAGTAAAAGTATAACATATAAATATAATTAAGTAAATAAAAAATAATAAAAAAGCAAACAAATGTATAACAAAAAAATAGTCCTAAGACTATTTAATTAATTTATCAAAATACTTTTCAATACTTTTAATATTAGATTTAAATACAATCATATCAATTACATCAGATATACCATATATAACCATAACTACACCAGTTAAAATAGCAATCGCAATAGCGGAATCCATAGGATATACAATAAGAATAATACCACATAGTATCATTAAAATTGAAGTAATTATAGGAAGTAAATAATCATCAGCACTCTTAATAATATATGATATTCTAGCTTTAAATGTACCACTAATAATAAAGAATATACCAAGTAAAATAGGAAGTAAATTCTCCATTATATTAGGATTTAAAAATACAGCTACACCAATTACTATTGATAAAACACTAGATATCATTTCTATTAAACAAAATATAGGATTAATAGTAAAACTATCAATAAAATTAGTTATACCATATATAAGTAAGAAAGCACCAAGTATATAACCAATAGTATCAAGTGAAGCTTTAGGCCACATAATAAGTATAACTCCACACAAAGCAAAAAGTATTGATAATACAATAGATAAATTAATATACTTATTTATTGATTTAATCATAATATCCTCCTACCAGTAGTATAGCAGAAATGTTAAATAAAATAAATATATTTAAACAAAGTTTACACTTTTTAATTATTAACACCGTGCCTAATAACAGGAGTACTATCATCTATTGCCTTAAAAGTATAACCATTATTTTTTCCGTATCTTATAATGTCGCTTAAAGCATTAACAGTAGCCCTATGATTAGCAGAATCATGCATAAGAACTACATTAGCTCTACTATGAGAGACATTATTAACAACATTATAATATATATTAGTAGAGTTGCCAACATCACTACCAGCATCATTAGAATCAACATTCCAATCAAAATAACTATAACCTCTATTTACTACCTCAGCTGTCAAGTAAGACATAATACCACTTTTATATTTTCTACTTATCGTATTAGAACTACCACCAGGAAATCTAATAATTTTAGTCCTAATATTAATAACATTATATACCTTATCACTAATACTATTCAAATCACTAAAATAATTACTACTACTAGCATAAATATAAGAATAATTATGAGTATTACTATGAAGAGCAATAGTATGACCACTATTATAAGCTCTCTTAGTATATTCATTAGCCCCACATACAAAGAATGTAGCCTTAATACCTTCTCTATCCAATATATCAAGTATCTCTTTAGTAAGATTACTAGGACCATCATCAAATGTTAAATATATAACCCCATTACCAGAATAACTTACCTTATTTATAACAATAACTTCCCTATCAATACTAAAATAATTATCACTACTATCTTTAACTTCATAAGTAATCTTATATTTACCAGTAACATTACTATTAACATTATTAGTTACAACTACCTTATCAGTAATATCCCCATCACAATTATCATAAGCACTATAACCATCTTCTTTATATGAACTACCCTTATAAATATAAACAGTCTCCTTACCATTAAGCACAATACTAGGAGACTCCTTATCTTCATAAATAATCTCTCTCTTAATCTCATCCTTATTAGAAGAAGAATCAAAAACCCTATATAAAACACTATTATCCCCTATAATAGTCTCAACTTTATCAGTAATATCCCCATCATAATTATCATTAGCACTATACCCATCTTCCACATAATCCTTATTAGGACATACATAAGTAGGATTATCCCCCTTAAGTACAATACTAGGGGCTATTTTATCAACAACATTAATAGAAAATTCTCTCTTAACATTATAAAACAAATACTTAACCCTAGCACTCATCCTATAACTACCAACCAAAGAATTATCCACATTACCTGTTATTGTAACCCGATCTGATAAATCACTAAATAAATTATAGCACTCATAGTCAAAAGTATAATTGCTTCCTAATTCTACATCTATGTCATGAGTAATAATATTAGGATAAAACACAGTATATAATAAATACATAAAAGTAATAATAATTAAAAATAAAAATTCCTTCTTAACAAGTCTCATACATCATACTCCATAGTAATTATAACACCCACCCAAAAAAAATACTATTCCAACACAGTATTTTTATCAGGCTTTACACCTTTTTTGTATATATGAACTTGATAATTACTATCACAAGTAGCAAGAAGTACTTCACTATAATCCTTTATCCCTTGCACATCAAGTTCATGATCTAACCACTTCTTATCCTTACCAATACATTCTATATTATTAAGCATACAAACTCCATCAATAATAATATTAGCGGTAAGTCCCTTATTCTTACATTTAATCTTCATATCTTTTTTATTTACTGGTTTATCACACTCATTAGGAAGAAAACTAATACTACCATTAATTTCCATAATAGCATAGTCAATTTCATTCAAATCAAAATACCCATTAATTCTAGCCTGTGACAAAAATTCATTAATATCAATCTTACTCTTATCAAACCCAGACTGAATTACTCTTCCCTTTTCCACAAGAACTGTTGGTACACCATTAAATATTCTTCTAAGAGAAATACTTCTTAAAGTAACTACAGATATAGCATAAGATACAAGACCATATAAAAACATAGCTAAAATACCAGATAATAAATTCTTCTCCAAATCAAGAGAAATATCCGCTGCTATAGAACCAATAGTAATACCAATAATATAATCAAATATATTAAGCTGTGATATTTGTTTCTTACCCATCATCTTAGTCACTAAAAAAAGAATAACAAGAGCAAGTATAGTTCTAAAAAATATCATCATAATATTATCCATGCAAAAACACCTCATAAATATTATGAGATGTTTTAAAATTTATATACCATTAATATTATTAATAATCATAGTGGTAATAAGAATAAATATAATTATTAAATAATACCTCTTAAATATCCACATTATCAATTTAATAGAATTATCACTATTTTTAATAATATCAAAAACAAGCATAATACAAAATACAATAAAACAAATAAATAAAGGAATACCAAGAATATTATATTTAATACTACCTATTAAGTCAAAATTAAGTATACATCTAAAACTACGTGTAAGTCCACATCCAGGACAACAAATACCAAATATATTTTTAAATATACAACTATAGTGTATAGTACCACTTACCACTAACAAAACAAATATAACAATAATAGTAAGTATAATTAGATTAATAACTCGTCTCATTAATCAGTAAAAGTATTACCATTAGCATCAGTAGTAATATTACCACAAATAATTAAAATGCCTTCAATAAGCCCCCATACAGCAGAAATAGGACTTAAAATACCACAAGATAAACAAGTAATAAGAAGTTGAGCAACAGCCTTACCAGTATAACCCAAATAAAAGTTATGAACACCAAAAGCACCTAAGAATATACCAAGTAGTCCAGCGGCCATTTTAGACTTATCACCATTACTAGCATTATTAACCCTAACTCCGCATTTTAAACAAACATCTTGTCCAGGATTAAGCTCTGCCCCACAGTTATAGCAGTAACCTTTAGCACTATTTTGCCCATTACCACTATCAACCCTAGCTCCACAGTTCAAACAAACTTCTTGTCCAGGATTAAGTTCCTTTCCACAGTTTTTACAAAATTTAGCCATAATATACCTCCTTCTCTTTAAAAACAATCTTTTGTAAAATCACTTAATATTATATTAATCAACATTCTCTAAATTCAACTCTATATTATTAACTTTATAATCCTTATCTATTGATTTAATACTTAAATTCTCAATAAATAATGTAGCCTTAAAATCCTTAATTGAAGCATTTATAGCATCTTCTAATTCCTTATTTAGACTTAAATCCAAATTCTTAATAGGAGTCTTTAATGAAACATTATTAATAGTTTTTTCTCCTCTTGCTTGACTTATTATATTCATAATTAAATCCCCATTTTTAATTTCCGAACCAAAATTAAATTTTAAAGGTTTAATTTCCGTTAAATGAATAGATTTCATATCATGATATAATTCCTGATATATCTCTTCAGTAATAAATGGGAAGAAAATACTAAAATCTTGCAATAACTTATAAAGAATAGTATAAACAGTTTTTTGCCCAGAATATCTAGGAATATCCCCAAATTCATAAGGCCTATATAATCTATGTTTTACAATTTCAATGTAATTATCACAGAAATTCCAAAAGAATTTTTCCAAATGATTTAAAGCTAGTCCAACTTCATATTCATCCAAATATTTAATAAATCCCTTTTCCATTTCTTGAAAACTTCCTAAAATCCATCTATCAATATACTCATAATCATTAAAATCTTTATCTTCATAATCCGCTAAATGCATTTCAATAAATTTAGATACATTCCAAATTTTATTAATAAGTTTTTTACCTCTCAATAAAGTCTCTTCACTAAACACAATATCAGTACCAAGCCTACCAGATCCTGCCCAATAACGAATTACATCAGCAGAATATTGACTTATTAAATCAATAGGTTCAACTTTACTATTACCTTTAGACTTACTAATTTTCTCACCCTTACTTGCCATAACAAATCCAGAAATCATTACATTATCCCAAGGCCTTTGACCAAAGTGATAAAATGACTTAACTATTGTATAAAAATCCCATGTTCTAATAATTTCAGAAGCATTTGTTCTTAAACTCATTGGTTTCAAAATATCTTCATAATTATCTTTCTCCCCATATTTCATATTAATAAGAGGTGTAATCGAAGATGTTGCCCAAGTATCCATAACATCCGTTTCAGGATTAAACACACAACATCCACATTTAGGACATTTATCAGTATGTGGCTTATCAGATAAAGGATTAACAGGTAAATCTTCCCTTCTTGCAAAAACAGCCTCACCACAATTCTTACAATACCATACTGGGAACGGAACACCAAAATACCTTTGACGAGATATACACCAATCCCATGCAATATTATTAACCCATTCATCATATCTATTATGCATATGAGCTGGATGCCATTTAATTTCATTACCTATCTTAATAAAATCCTCTTTATGACTCATTACATCAATAAACCATTGATTCATAACAGAGTATTCAACCTCTCTACCACATCTCTCATGTGTTTGAACTTCATGTTCTACATCTTCAATCTTAACTACATATCCACCAGCTTTAAAGTCCTCAATAATTTGCCTTCTAGCTTCTTTTATTTTCATACCACCATAATTAGGCACAGAATCAATTATTCTGCCATCATCAGTAAAAATATACTTTAATGGTAAATTATATTTTTTCCACCATTCAATATCCGTTTGATCTCCAAATGTACAACACATAACAACTCCAGTACCCTTGTCAATAGCGGCCTTTTCATCAGCCATAATAGGTACATCAACATCAATTACAGGTATATGAGCAGTCTTTCCAATTAAATGCTTATGCACTTCATCATTCGGATTAACAAATATACACACAATAGCAGGAATCAATTCCGGTCTAGTAGTGGCAATAGTAAACGTCTCACCATCAGTAGTAGAATAATTAATATAATTAAAAGTAGATTTAATCGTTTTAGTTTCAAGTTCAGCCTGAGCAATAGAAGTTAAACACTCATTACACCAAAGAGCAGGACTTTCCCTATGATAACAATGCCCTTTATCAATTAAATCTAAAAACGATAATTGACTAACTTTAATAGTAGAAGGACTAACTGTTTTATAATGAATACCCCAATCTGTACTTACCCCCATTTTACTAAATAAATTTTGAAAATCCTCCTCATATTTATCCGTAGTGATATAACAAAGTTTAGAAAATTCTTCTCTTCCAATTTCAGCAGCTTTTTTACCTTGTTCCTTCTCAACTAATCTTTCACTAGGTAAACCATTATCATCAAATCCAAAAGGATAAAAAACATTATATCCCCTTATTCTCTTATACCTAGCAATCATTTCAGTCTGTGAATATGAGAATATATGACCAATATGAATCTTACCATTTACCGTTGGTGGAGGTGTATCAATAGAATAAATCTCCCTTTTGTCAGGCTTAAATTCATAAATTTTATTTTCCTTCCAATATAGAAGCCACTTTTGCTCTTTTTCCTGAGCATTATATTTTTTATCTAACATATCAATCTCTCCTCTATTTCTTAAAATTATAATAATAACCTGATAATCCCTATATATTATAAAGTCTCATATCAAGCATTATAAACCCCTATTTTCCCCTCTATATAATTATTAAGTACACTCATAATCTGTTTATAAAAACTTTCAACCTCTTTATTATTAAAAGTCAAAGAATCCATCATCTTAACAATATAATTATTTTTCTTAAGTAAATAATAAGAATATCTATAATTAAATGAATACATCTTTGACAATACGACGAGTACCGTATCAGAAGAATTCTCACTCATCTTAGGACTAATAGTATGAAATTTCTTAAATTCATCATATACAAGATTATTAGGATAAACATCAATTCTTGTATCAACATAAGGATAATTAACAAATAATCTAAAAGAATCAAGATTATGTGCATCCTTTATAATAGCACATATATGTTTCTCTTTCTCATCAATATCACTAGGAAACCCATTCTTATCATAAGCATATAGAGCCATCTTAATAATATTATCATATTTATTATCCTTACTAATCTCTCTAATCAATCCCTTAGTAAATAAAACATCAATAGTTCTATCATATACATCATCAATATCCTCATCAATATGATAATTAGGAGTCAAAGAAAAATTACCTATTTCATGAAATAAACCAATAAGTTCAATAACAGAGATTTCTTCTTCATTAAAAATACCAAGACCATTAGCAAGATCCTTAGCTATTTCCATTACTTTTAAAGAATGAAAATACTTAGCTTTAATATTAACATTATTCATATCATATTTTCTAACGTATTGTTCAAATATCTTCATAACTCTACTACTTTTCATAAAAACCTCCAACTCATAATTTAATATAAGTATATAATAAAATAACTTATTTTTCAAGTAAAATAAAAGTAATAAATAAAAAAGTAGAGCCTATACTCTACCACAAATATAAATATATTTAATTATAAATCTTAATAATATTTTTAATCTCCTCTATAGCCTTATCAATATCATCATTTACTATAGTATAATCATATTTATCACTATAACCAATTTCCCATTTAGCAATATCTAACCTATCTTTAATACTATCTATACTATCAGTATTCCTATTTATAAGCCTTTTCTCTAATTCTAAAAAACTAGGAGGCATAATAAATATCGATAAAGCATCGCTATATTTATTCTCAATTTTCATAACACCCTGTACATCGATAACCGCAATAACATTTATTCCCTTATTAATACTATCAAACACAAAATTTTTAGGAGTACCATAATAATTATTATTATAAATAGCATATTCAAATAAATTATCTTTATTAATATTATCTAAAAACTCCTCTTTAGAAACAAAGAAATAATCTTTACCATTAATTTCATTCTTTCTTCTTCCTCTAGTAGTCATAGAAACAGAATAAATACCAACACCATCATTAACGAGTCTACTAACAATAGTATCCTTACCAACACCAGAGGGACCAGAAACAACAACAAATACACCTTTCTTCATTAATATCACCCTATTCTAAAATTTTAATACTATTAACAACAATTTGATACTTATCAAACCTTTTCTCTACTTTACCACTAACCTCTATAACATTATTAACCCTAATATTATTAAATCTAATATAAACATTAGGAAATACCGTCAAATTAACATCACCATATTCATCACTGCCAACAATAAAAGCCATAACATCATTATTTTTAGTAGTAACCTCTCTAATATTACTAATCAAAACTACCATCTTAATATACTTATTAAAATAATTTTTAAAGTTCATAGAAGTAATACTATACCCTTCTCTATACTTACTAGAAGGATGAAGAGATAAATAAAAACCCAAAGTTTTAAATTCCATCTTAATAATCTCTTCTTTACTAAATTCATCATATACCTCTATTTCAGGTTTTTCAATTTCAATCATACCAGCATCTTTAGCAATATCAGCATAATTAATAACATTATCAACATTTAAAATCAAAGTCCTTCTATTATAGCCAAAGGAAATAGCACCAGCATATATAAGATTAGTAATAACCCTTTGATTAACAGAACTACTGCTCATTCTAAGAACAAAATCACAAAAATCCCTAAATTTACCCTTATCCCTTTCATGAATAATATCATTACTCACAGAAGTACCAACATTACTAATAATAGATAAAGGACACCTAATAAAATTATCATAAGCAAAATACTTATCAGTACTCTCATTAATATCAGGAGGTAAAATCTCAATACCACTCATTCTTGCCCTATTCAAATATATATTAGTTTTAACATTATTACCAATAGCATTAGTAAGCATAGCGGATATAAAATACTTAAGAAAATAAGTTTTAATAAATGCCATTTTATAAGCAGTAACAGCATAAGATATAGAATGAGCTTTATTAAATCCATAATTAGCAAATTTAAGAATTAAATCATATACCCTATTTGCCGTATCTTCACTATATCCATTTTCTAAAGAACCACGAATAAATTTAGGCCTCTCTTCTAAAATAATACTCTCTTTCTTTTTAGACATAGCCCTTCTTAAAATATCAGCCTCTCCATAAGAATAACCAGCCATCTTTCTTACTATTTGCATAATTTGTTCCTGATAAATAATAATACCATAAGTAGGCTTTAAAATCTCCTCTAAATCAGGATGAATATAATCCACTGCTTCCCTGCCTTCTCGTCTTCTAATAAAACTATCAATATTATCCATAGGACCAGGTCTATATAAAGCTAAAGCAGTAGCAATATCCTCAAAAGAATTAACTTTAAGTTTAGATAAAAACCCCTTCATACCAGTAGATTCAAATTGAAAAATACCATCAGTATCAACATTATAAAATATATCAAGTGTCTTTTTATCATCCAAAGGAATCTTATCAAAACTAATATTAATATTCTCCTTTCTTCTAATCTCATCAATAACATTACTCATTAAAGTAAGATTATCAAGCCCTAAAAAGTCCATTTTTAATAAACCTAAAGGCTCCAAATAATCCTTAGAAAAAGCAGTAGTATAAATACCAATAGGATTCTTATATAAAGGAATAATCTCATCAATATTACATTTGCTCATAACAATACCCGCAGCATGTATAGATATGTGTCTAGGAACCCCTTCTAATTTTAAAGCAATATCATAAAGCCTTTTATACTCATCTCTTGAATTAATAAGCCTATGAAATTTATTGTCTCTACTATAAGCATCTTTTAAATTCTTAGAAGTAATACTCTTACTAATATCATCTATAATAGGAAGAGATAAATTCATACACTTACCTAAGTCTCTTACTACCTGTTTGGCTCCTAATGTATTAAAAGTAATAATTCCCGTAGCTCTCTTTTCACCATATTTACAAGTAACATATCTAGTAACCAAATTCCTTTTTTCACTATCGAAGTCAACATCAATATCAGGCATAGTAACCCTCTCAGGGTTTAAAAACCTCTCAAACAACAAATCATATTTAATAGGATCAATCTCCGTAATACCAATAGAATAACTAACAAGACTACCAGCGGCACTACCTCTACCAGGACCCACTAAAATATTATTAAATTTAGCATACTTAACATAATCCCAAACAACTAAAAAATAATCACAAAATCCCATTTTATTAATAACATCCAGTTCATAATCAAGTCTTTTTTGATATATATCACTAACATTACCATTAAGTCTTTTATTCAGTCCCTTATTACATAAATTAGACAAAAATTCAAAAGAATTAATATTCTCATCGTATATAGGCAATAAATTACTATTATATTCAAAAGAAACATTACATATATCTTCAATATATTTCATATTAGAAATAACATCACTAGAGGTAAAACTATCAAATTCTTCTCTGGTAAGAAGATGCCTTCCCTTATAAGTACCAAGTTCAAACTCCCCTAACTTCTTATCTTCACGTATCATAATTAAATAATCTAAATACTTATAATCATCCCTATCAATATAACAAGTATCATTAATAAATACCTTGTTACCATCAATATTATTAATATCATCTAAACTACTATAACCAATAAAATATTCACTATATATAAAAGCAATATTCTTATCAAAACATTCATAAGGAATAATAAGAATAATATCTTTACTATATAGCCTCAAAACATCTTCATTTATATTATCTTCTGATATTAAAGTAGATAACTTAATTAAATTCTTATAACCATTATTATTCTTAGCAAGAAGTATAAATCTTTTATCATTAAATGAAACTTCAATACCAATAATAGGCTTAATATTATATTTAAGACAAGTCAAATAAAACTCATACACTCCAAACATATTATTAGTATCAGTAATAGCCAAAGAGGAATAGCCAAGTTCTTTAGCCCTACTAACAAGCATATCTATTTTATTTAAACTACTCAAAATAGAATAACTAGTTTTCACTTCTAAAGATGTTAACATAACTATCCCTCCTTTATAAAAACAAACATAAATTAATATCTAAAATTAAAGTAAGCAAGCACAACACCTGCTAAAGCAATAAGACCCGCAAGTAAAGCTACACCAGCAAATCCCTGGCTTTTAGGACCAATATCATCTAAAAGAGGATTAGTCTTTACTCTCTTCTTAACTTTAGGCCTATTAACTAAAGTAACATTACTAGGCATATTAATAGGAGCATTATCACTCTCAATAACAACCCTAGATTTTCCACCATTATCCTCAAAAGTACTTTCCTTATAATTATTTTCCATTTTATCCCTCACTTTCTTCTATTTTCCGCTATCATTGTAATATCATCTGTTAAAAACTTAATTCTTTCAATAATTCTTCTAGCCTTAATCTTACCTTCACTATCATTACTAGCTAAATGTACCTCTAACTGTGAAATAGTAAGATTAGAAGTAAACAAAGTAGGAAGCCCCTCTTGCATTCTATATTGCAAAATAGTACCCAAAATCTCATCCCTATTCCAACTAGTAACAGTCTCAGCTCCAATATCATCTAAAAGAAGTATTTCAGAATTCTTAACACTATTAAATATCGATTTAAAATCATCAGAAAAACTCTCTTTTAACTTCCTTAAAAAATCAGGATAATAAACAATAGCAACTTTCATACCTTTTTTCGCCAGCTCATTCATACTAGCGGCTACTAAATAAGTTTTACCACATCCAAAGTTACCTGTCAAGTATAACCCTTTAGTTTTAGTACCATTCTCACACTTTTTAATAAAAGTAGTAAGCCATTTAATAGCCTCAAGCCTATTCTTATCATCAGTATAAATATTCTTCATTGAAGCATTAAGTAATTCCTTCGGCATATCAATCATTATAATATTCTTCTGATATTCACACTCTTTATCTAGTTTCTTCTTATATTTACAAGGAATATAAGAAAATACAACTTCATCATTAAGAATACTAGGATAATAAATATGACCATCAACACTATTTTTACATTCCAAAATATTCTTACATCCCTTACAATTCTTAATTTCCCTAGCAGAATCCATAATCAAAGAAGTATAACTAATAAGATTTTCACAAGGAATATTAATATCCCCTACAATCTTTCTAAAGTCCTCATCATCATAAGCTTTATCAAAATTCTTCTTAAGTTCATAATCATCAAATTTATATTTTTTAATAATAATATTAGCCTCTTTCATCATTTATACTCCTTTAAAAGTTCTTCCAATTGATTCTCTTCATCACTAGAAATAGAATTCTTAGTAATATTCTTATCAAACCAATCAGGTGTTTTAACATTTATATTATCATCTTTAATAACTTTTTTATTTCTCCTCTTATGTTCCTTTTCACATCTATTCATAGCCTCTTCAACAGTCTCAATACCACTTCTTTGCCATTCTCCTGCTAAAGTTTCAACATAATTCCTAGTAAGCCTCTTATCATTAACATTAAGTACATAATCAATAAGAACATTAACTACTCCAGGTTTAAGCTTATAATCAACAAGTAAATCCTCAAGTAATTTTAAATCCCTTCTAGTAGGTTCACTACCATTATTCTTTTTAATAAGAAGTTCTCTAGGAGAAATAGTCTCAAAAGTATAAATCATCTTAGCCCTCTTAGAAGTATCCCCAATAGGTCTTCTAAGATATTCAGGCTGACTATTATCAATAATCGTAGGAAGAATACCACCATTATCAAACTGATAATAATTTCTAGAACTCTTTCTTAAAAGTTCCCTATTAATAGTACCTCTCTCATTTAAACATCCCTTAATAATATTAGACATATGAATAGCATCAATATCATATATAAATGATAAATTAATAATAAGCTCTCTAATTTCTTTAGTAAACACCCTACTAACATCTATATTCTTAGGCATAGAATTAATAAGAAAATTAAAATCAAAATTACTATTAATATTAAGCTTAAGCCTATTATATTTTCTAATATCATCTAAAGACAAATCATAACTAGTCATACCAGTAGACTCAAATACATCATTAAAACTCTTAGTAATATCACTATAATTACTAGTATTAAATCTAGGCAATTTATAAGCCTTAATCAAATTATCATATTCAATCTTTCCTATATTACTATATAAAACAATATTAAGTATAGGATGCGATAAAAATTCACCAGCACTAGCGGGAGAATAAATCTCATATATATAACTATTAACATCTCCCTCTTTAACCAATGTTTTAATAAGACCAATAGCCTCTAACTTAGATCTGTTATCATATATTTCATTAATAGTCATTCTAAGAGAAGATACAAGTTTTTGATGAGAAAAGTCCTTACTTACTATTTGAGAACTATCAAGAGATGACCAAAGACAAAAATAAAGCATGACAGCATCTGCTCCAATAATAGGTAAATAAAGATCAGTAAGTATTTTCCTATCCTCATCATGGAGAATAGTTTTATTAATAACAACATAAGTATCAGCAGGTAATAAAATATATTTCTCCATAATAACACTTCCTTACACATATTGTATAATAAAAAATACCAAAAGTAAAGAATAAAGAAGTACTATTTTTCTATTTTACTTACCACCAAATAAAGGAAAATAAAATAAAAAATATGATAAATAAACATAAAAAAATAAGATAGCCTAAACTGCCAGCTGTCTTATATGAAAATTATATTCTAACATTAGATTCTGCTAAAACATTTATAGCTTGTAAACCTTTAGCAGTCTCAATAAGATCAAATTCAACTATTTGACCTTCAGATAAAGTCTTATATCCATCCTGTCTAATAGCGGAATAATGAACGAAAATATCTTCCCCATCTGGATAGTCAATAAAACCATAGCCTTTGTCATTGCTGAACCACTTAACTCTTCCTTGCACTTTTGCCACCTCACTTTTCTCTTCTTTTCCCTACAAGATAATTATAATGTAATGTTAAGTTTATTTGCAACTAATTAAGTAAGACAAAATTTGACAAAAATTTAGTCTTAGATTAATGTGTGCAAGTTAATAATATCACTATCCCTTTACAAACAAATGATAAAACAATAGAATAAATTAAAATAAAGATTAAAAGTATATTAGTTAACTACAAGATAATTAAAAAAGAAGAAGCCTTAGCCTCTACTTAATATCAATATTCATAATTTCTAATATTCTATTCAAATCATTAACATTCTCAAAATAAATACTAATTTTCTTTTCATCTATCTTAACATTGGTACCAAGAATTTCTCTCATTTCACCTTCAATATGCGAATAATTATAATTCTTTTTCTTCTTATTAATAGGAGTCCTCTTCTTAACATCCTCATTTTTGCTAATATTTTCAAGTTCATGAACACTAATATTTTCATTAACAATTCTATCAGCAAGATTTACTATTTCATCTTCGTTATCCATTTTACTAAGAACTCTAGCATGTCCCATACTAATATCCCCATTAAGGATCATATCCTGAACACTCTTAGGTAAATTAAGAAGACCTAAAGTATTAGTAACATGACTTCTACTCTTACCAATCTTTTGAGCCAGATCCTCTTGCCTAATATCAAGATTATCAATAATCCCTTTATAAGCCCAAGCAAGTTCAATAGCACTAAGATTCTCTCTTTGAATATTTTCAAGTAAAGATATTTCTCTCATTTCATCATCAGTAAATTCTTTAATAATAGCGGGAATACTACTAATACCAGCAATTTTACTAGCTCTAAGTCTACGCTCACCAGCAATTAAGTCATATCCCCTAAGTCCTTTCTTAACAATAATTGGTTGAAATACACCATAATTCTTAATAGAAAGAGCAAGTTCATTCAAAGCCTCTTCATTAAAAGTTTTTCTAGGCTGATAAGGATTAGGCCTTACTTCAGATACGGGTATTTCCTTAATATCACTTTCAAGAGCATTTTCCATAATATTATTTTCAAAAGTATCAAAATCAAGTACTTCACTGGAAAATAATTCCTCAAGTCCCTTACCTAGGGCTTTCTTCTTCTGTTCCATTTCTCAAAATAACCTCCTTTGCTAAATTAAAATAAGCAACAGTACCCTTATTTCTAGGTTCATATTCAAGTATAGGTTTACCATGACTAGGAGCCTCTGCAAGTCTTACTAATCTAGGAATAATAGTATCATAAACTCTCTCTTTAAAGAATCCCTTAATACTTTCAATAACCTCAACCCCTAAATTAGTATTAGAAAACATTGTAAGAAGAACTCCCTCAATATCCAAATTAGGATTAACTTTTCTTTGTGCTAGCATAATAGTATTAATAAGCTGCATAATACCCTCCAAAGCAAAATATTCACATTGTACTGGAATAAGTACTGAATCAGCACTAGCCAAAGCATTAGTAGTAAGAATACCAAGACTAGGAGGACAATCAATAAAAATAAAATCATATTCATCCTTAACCTTACTAAGTTCATCCTTAAGCCTAGTTACCCTGTTAAATCTAGTGCCACTCTCTTTAGCTTTTCTTTCAAGCTCAATAAGTTCCATATCTACCCCTGCTAGATTTAGATAAGCAGGAAGTAAATACAAATTCTTACTTTTAGTTTTAATAATAGAACTATTAATATCCTTCTTCATAGTAAGCACCTCATAAATACTACTAGAAATATCCCCTTTATCAACTCCAACTCCTGTAGTAGCATTACCCTGTGGATCTAAATCAACAAGTAAAACTTTTTTATTCAAAACTCCTAAAGAGGCAGATAAATTTATACTAGTAGTGGTTTTACCAACACCACCCTTTTGGTTTACAATTGCAATAATTTTTCCCATAATGTCACCTTATTTTCCTCAATTACAATTGTATCAAAAAAAGTCAAAAAAAGAAAGTAGTTTTTAATATTTATTTTCACTTCGCACTTCGTTGCTCAGTGTTTTCTGAAGCCTAAGGTCTTCAGAAAAATAATTCTTTGCTTATTTAATACAAAAT
>CAVCHK010000039.1:0-7144 GCA_963601985.1 Paludibacteraceae bacterium | reverse complement strand
TATCAATATTGCAACATTATAACAAATATATCAAAAATCCTTGACATAATCAAAATAAAAATATATAATAAAATAGCATTTGACTTGGAGGTGTATTATATAATGAAAAGAACTTATCAACCAAATAATAGAAAAAAAGCAAAAAAACATGGTTTCTTTGCAAGAGTTAAAGGTAATGTTTTAAAGAAAAGAAGAGCTAAAAAAAGAAAAAAATTATGTGCATAATTTTGTTTTCTTTTTTTCTTTTAATTAATTATGAAAAAACAAGATATAATAAAATCATCTCGTGAATATACTGAGATTATAAATTTAAGTAATGCTAAAAAAAGCAAATACTTTAGTATCTATTATCGAAAGAATAATAAAGATAATAGATATGGCATTACAGTACCAAAGAAAACAACTACTGCTGTTGGAAGAAATAAAATAAAAAGAAGGACAAAAAACATTATCGATAACAATAAAAATACTATACAAAACGGTTATGACTATGTTATAATTGTTAGGAAAGGCATATTAGAATTAACGTATAAAGATATGGAAAAAGAACTGTTAAAACTAATAAAAAGTATAGGTGATTAATTTGAAAAATAAAAAGAAAATACTATTATTAATAATAAGTTTAATAATGCTAACAGGTTGCACTAAAACATTAACAGATGAAAATAACAAAGCAGTAAAAATAGAAGATACAGGAAAAACACTAACAGAAAATGTTCTATGTAGACCAACTGAAGAAAAAGTACTACAGTTATATAAAGAAAACAAGGTTGATATAGATAAATTACCAGTATGTGAAGACTTTAAACCATTTGATAATTATGAAGGACTATGGACTACAATATTTGTAAAACCACTTGCTTGGTTATTAATAAAAGTAGGATTACTATTATCTGATATAAATTTAAACAAAGGATTAGCTAACGGATTAGCCATAATTATATCAGGATTCCTAATAAGATTAATATTAGCACCATTTACAAAAAAAACCGCTATGCAATCAGAAAAATTAAAAGAAGTTCAACCACAATTAACAAAACTAGAAGCTAAGTATAAAAATAAAACTAGTGAAGAAGATCAAAAGAAAAAAGCTGAAGAAATGATGATGATTTATCAAAAAAACAAAATAAATCCTCTTTCAAGTTGCTTATTATCTTTCATACAAATCCCACTATTATTCGCATACTTAGAAGCCATAAATAGAACTCCAGTAATATTTGAAAATAAATTTCTAAGTTTAGACATGGGAACTACTATGTCACACGGTATATTATCTAGTAATTGGTATGCATATTTAATATTCTTGTTAATAATATTAGGAACATCATATCTATCATTTAGAAAAACACTAAAAGACCAATCCGCTATGCAAGGACAAATGAAAGGTACTATCTACTTTATGTTAGCTATGATAGTTATCGCAGCATTCAGTTTACCAGTAGCATTAGGATTATATTGGATAACTTCATCAATGTTTACTGTAGTTCAAAATAAACTAGTTGAAGGAAAGAAGGCTAAGAAGTAATGAAGACATATACGTTTGAAGGAAAAACAAAAGAAGCAGCAGTTGATTTAGCACTAGAAGAATTAAAAATAACTAAAGAAGACCTAATAATAAACAACATCACAGAAAAATCAGGTTTATTAAAAAAAACAACAGAAATAGAAGTATTAAATATAAATGAAATAATAACATTCATCAAAGATACAATAAGTAAAATAACAAAATTAATGAATGCTGAATCCAACCTAGAAGTAAGAAGAAGAGATAATAATATTTCTATAACTATTTTCTCAGATAACAATTCAATTCTAATTGGAAAAAATGGAAAAAATGTAGCAGCTTTACAATTAATAATAAGACAAATGGTAAATTCAAAATTAAAAGAGCATCTATCAATAGTTATTGATGTAGGAAACTATAAAGAGAAAAGAGTTAAAAGTATAGAAATATTAGCAAAAAGATTAGCTAGAGAAGCACATAAAACTAAAACAGAAGTAACTATGGATAGTATGAATTCCTATGAAAGAAGAATTGTTCATTCCGTTTTAGCAGATGATAAATATGTATATACAGAATCAATTGGTGAAGAACCAAATAGAAAAGTAGTAATAAAATTAAAAGAAGAGTAATTCTTCTTTTTTATTTTCACAAACATTTACATATAATAGAGATATATGCTATAATTATTCTTCCCCAAAAAGAAAGGAGTAAAAGATGAAATATATAGAAAAAACAATTAATATAGATAACATATATATAAAATTAATAATAATAACTATTTTTAGTATACTACTATTTTATATAATAGAAAGAGTAGGCATAAAAATATTAAAGAAAATAAAAAATGACAAAAAAGAATATACCTATACACAAAGATTCAAACTAATAATCAAAATACTAATGTATAGTATAATAATAATTATATGGGGTAGATTCATTAAAGATGCTATAACCCTTATAAGTGTCATATCCGCAGCCTTTACCATAGCACTAAGAGATTTAATATTCAATTTTTTCAGCGGCATATATATCAAAATAAATAAACCATTTGAACTAGAAGATCGTATCGAAATAGATAAATATAAAGGCGATGTAATAAATATAAAAGCAATGAATTTTGAAATACTAGAAGTAGATAGTAGTTCATTATCTGGTCAAAGTACAGGAGTAATAATACATTTGCCAAACGGTATAATATTTCAACACCCATTAAGAAATTATAACAAAGCATTTAAGTATATATGGGATGAAATAACCATAAATGTTCCATTAGACTGTGATTTAACAAAAGCAAAAAGTACAATTTATAAAATAGTTAATTCAAATGAAATACTAAAAAAAGTACCAATAAAATTAAAAAAACAAATTAATAATATAACAAACAATTACCGTATATATTACAATCATTATGAACCAATAATATACACCAAAGTAGAAGCAGAACATATCAAATTACAACTAAGATATTTAGTACATCCAAAAAAAGCTAGATATATAGAGTCCACTATTTGGAATAATATACTAATAGCATATAAAAATAACGAAATAGAATTATATAAACAATAGTTCTTTTCTTTTTACAATAATTGTGCTAAAATACTAAGGAAGAAAGAAGGAATATATTATGAATGATACCATCGCAGCCATATCAACAACCCAAGGTATAGGAGCTATATCAATAATAAGATTAAGTGGCAATGAATCCTTAGAAATAGCAAGTAAAGTATTCACTAAAGATTTAACTAAGGTAGAAACACATACCATTCATTATGGATACATAAAAAACAACAATGAAAAAATAGATGAAGTATTAGTAAGCGTTATGAAGGCACCAAAAACATTTACTAAAGAAGATATTGTAGAAATAAATTGTCATGGCGGAATAGCCACAACTAATAAAGTATTAGAAATACTACTAAATAACGGAGCACGATTAGCAGATCCTGGAGAATTCACCAAAAGAGCATTCCTAAATGGAAGAATAGACCTCTTAGAAGCAGAAGCCACTATGGACTTAATATCATCAAAATCAGATAAAGCAAGAAAAATATCATTAAATACTTTAACAGGAGAAACATCTAACCTAATAAAAGAACTTCGCACCGATTTAGTAGGTATCATAAGTAATATTGAAGTAAACATAGATTACCCTGAGTATGAAGATATCGAAGTACTTACAAATGAAAAAATATTACCACAAATACAAAAATTTAAAGAAAAATTACAAAAAATAATAAAAAAATCACAAGACAGTAAAGTAATCAAAGAAGGAATAAAAGTAGGTATTATAGGTAAACCAAATGTTGGAAAAAGTAGTCTCTTAAATTCACTTTTAGAAGAAGAAAAAGCAATAGTTACAAATGTTCCAGGAACTACAAGAGACATAGTAGAAGGAACAATAATACTAGATAATGTAATCTTAAATATTATAGATACCGCAGGTATTAGAAAGTCAAATGACATCGTAGAAAAAATAGGCATAGAAAAAAGTCTAGCTACAATAAATGAAGCAGACCTAGTAATATTTATCTTAAATAACAATGAAGAAATAACCAAAGAAGAAAAAGACCTATTAGAAAAACTAGAAGAGAAAAAGAAAATAATAGTAATAAATAAAATAGACTTAGAAAACAAATTAGATAAAAATATTTTAGATAATTACATAGAAATATCCGCTAAAGAAAATATCGGTATAGAAAAAATAAAAGATGAAATAAAAAGATTATTTAGTTTAGGAAAATTAGAAACAAACGATTTAACATATATGTCAAATGCTAGAAGTATAAGTCTTTTAGAAAAATCCTTAAATAACATAAATGATGCAATAAATGAAATAAACAATAATACCCCAATAGATATTGTAGAATTCCATCTTAAAGATGCATGGAATAACTTAGGAGAAATAATAGGAGAAACATATACAGATGAGTTACTAGACGAACTCTTTAGTCGTTTCTGCCTAGGAAAGTAGGTGAAAGTGTATGAATTATGAAATAATAGTAGTAGGAGGAGGCCATGCCGGCTGTGAAGCCGCTGTAGCATCATCAAGAAAAGGACATAAAACACTATTAGTAACAGGAAATATAAATAACATAGCTACAATGCCATGTAATCCATCTATAGGAGGATCAGCTAAAGGAATAATAGTAAGAGAAATAGATGCTTTAGGAGGAGTAATGGGTGAAGTAGCAGATAAAACCTTAATTCAAATGAAAATGCTAAATTATGCCAAAGGCCCAGCAGTAAAATCACTACGTGCTCAAGCAGACAAAATAACATATCCCAAAGAAATGCTAAAACTATTAAGACAAGAAAAAAATTTAACTATTAAAGAAGCAATGGTTGAAGATTTAATAGTAAAAGATAATACTGTATATGGAGTAGTATTAGAAGAAGGAGAAAACATAACATCAAATGCCGTTATATTAACAACCGGAACCTATTTAAAATCAGATATTTTAATAGGAAATACTAGAACAAGAAGTGGCCCCCATAATGAAAAACCATCAATGCACCTATCAGACAATTTAAAGAAATATGGTTTTAAAATATTAAGACTAAAAACAGGAACTCCACCACGAATAGATAGAAGTACCATAGACTTCACTAAAACAAAAAGAGAAGATGGTGATAAAAAATACTATACATTTTCCCATACCAATAAACCAGTATATAATATAGATAATCAACAGCCATGTTACTTAATATATACCACAGAAGAGACAAAAAAGATAATATATGATAACCTAAACAAATCAAGCATGTATGGAGGGTTAAATGATATAACAGGAGTAGGACCTAGATATTGTCCATCCATAGAAGATAAAATGGTAAGATTCTCTGATAAAGATAAACACCAATTATTCTTAGAACCAGAAAGCCTATACTATGATGACATATACCTTCAAGGATTCTCTACCAGTATGCCAAAAGAAATACAAGAAAAAATGGTTCATTCATTAAAAGGATTAGAAAAAGCTAAAATATTAAGATATGCCTATGCAATAGAATATGATGCCATTTATCCAACACAAGTAAAACCAAATCTAGAAACCAAAGTATTAAATAATCTCTTTACCGCGGGGCAAATAAATGGAACCAGCGGTTACGAAGAAGCAGCTTGTCAAGGCTTATTAGCGGGAATAAATGCCTCATTAAAATTAGAAAATAAAGAACCACTAATCCTAAAAAGAAATGAAGCATATATAGGAGTATTAATTGATGATTTAGTAACAAAAGGAACTAAAGAACCATATCGTATGTTAACCTCACGAGCAGAATATAGATTACTACTAAGACATGATAACAGTGATTTAAGATTAAGAGAATATGGTCATCAAGTAGGATTAATAAATGGAGAAAAGTATAATAAATTCATAAATAAAAAAAATAATATAGAAAAGTTAAAAGAAAAACTAAAAGAAATAAAAATAAAAGTAGAAACTGAAAAAAGAAAAGTAACAACATCAGTATATGACTATCTAAAAAATCCCACCTCAAATCTAAAAACCATAATAGAAACATATAACCTAGATTTAACTTACGATGACGATGTTATAGAAGAGGTAGAAATACAAATAAAATACTCTGGATATATACAAAAAGTAGAACGTGAAGCCGAAAAAATGCTAAAAAGCAGTGAAAAACAAATACCAAAAGACTTAGATTATGATAAAGTACCAAATTTAGCGAGTGAAGCAAGAGATAAACTAAAAGAAATAAGACCATTAAACATATCTCAAGCAATGAGAATAAGCGGTGTAAACCCATCTGACATATCCATACTATTAGTATATTTAAGGAAACAATATAATGAATAAAGAAGAATTTATAAAAGAATTAAAAAAAATAAATATAAATCTAAATAACGAAACACTAGCTAAATTAAACGAATATTATAATATATTATATGAAGAAAACAAAAAATATAATCTAACAAGAATAATAAATAAAGAAGAAGTATATCTAAAACACTACTACGATAGCCTAACAATAACAAAAATAATAAATATTAAAGATCAAAGTATATGTGATTTAGGTTCAGGAGCAGGCTTCCCAGGATTAGTACTAGCAATATGCTTTCCATCTTCTAATATAACTTTGATAGAATCAAATGGAAAGAAATGCAAATTTCTAAACCTGGTAAAAGAAAAACTAAATTTAAAAAACGTAACTATTTTAAATACTAGAATAGAAGAATATGCAAAAACAAACAGAGAAAAATACAGTATAGTAACCGCAAGAGCAGTAGCACCATTAAAACACTTACTAGAATATGGCATTCCATTAGTAAAAACAGGTGGCTATTTTATTGCAATGAAATCAAATATAGAAAAAGAAGAAACAAATATAAAAAACTATTTAACCAAATTAGACATTCAAGAAGAAAATAGAATAATATTTAATCTTCCATATGAAAACAGCCTAAGAACATTAATAAAATTCAAAAAGCAAAAAGAAACAAACTTAAAATATCCAAGAAAATATAATGAAATAATAAAAAAAGAAATATAGACTAAAAACTATATTTTTTCTAATTATAAAAATTAACAAAATATCTTGAAAAAAGACAAAAATTATAGTATTATCTCATATTTGACACTTTTTTAAGTAAAAAAACTCCTTAACCCTTATTTTTTA
>CAVCHK010000038.1:0-2248 GCA_963601985.1 Paludibacteraceae bacterium | reverse complement strand
AAGCACTACCTGCTATTGCAATAAGTAAGATTACTATACCAAATATCATATATATTTTATTTTTACTTATATTCTTCATATTCTATCACCTCTAGAGCATAAGAAAGAACTAATATTTCTATTAGTTACATTTTTATATATTATATGGTATTTTAGATTAAAACACGAACAAGTGTTTGGTAAAATGCCCCCCCCCTGATTAACCTCTGGTTAACTTTATTCATTCTATTACCTACCCTTCTATCTATTTAAATTTTATCATATATTTATCTTATTATCAACTACTATTCAGAAATAATTTGCTTAGATTCAATACTAATCTTAATACCCTCAACTATACCCTCATAATCATAAGAATTATATTCTAAAGGAAAAGAAATAACTAACTGATAAATACTCTCCTCATCCTTCTTAAAACCAAAAACTTCCCTATCAGTACTAAGAGTTCTAAAATAAGTAGCATCTTCCATATCACTATCCCTAGCTATAACATCACTCTTAATAATATTAACACTATCACTATCAGTATATTTCTGATTCTTATACAAAGAATAAGACAAAGGTAAATTCGTAGTGGTAACAATCTCTAAAGTATATTCCATATTAGTTTCAACCCTATTCTTACCATCATTATTAAGAATAGCAAAATCATAAGTATATACATCATTACTAGGTACAATATCATCCAAAGCAATATCTATGCTATAATAATCAGCATTCAATATATAAAAAGCCGTATCAACATCAGCACTACCATTAGCTTTAGAAAAAAACTTAGAATATGTAATAGGAGTAATAACAAAAAGCAAAATAAACACCATAATCAATATTGTTAACCTATTAATAGATAAAAATTTCTTTTTATCAAACATAATACCACCTACCTATTAAAACAATCAAAATCCTTAAAATCATCATCAATATTATTAACTTTTATCTTCCTCTTAGGAGTATAAGAAAAAACCAAACTAAACAAAAACAAAGTAATAAAAATCAAAATAATAACTTTAGGTTCCATAAGAACATCTCTCCATACCCCACCATTAGAAATACAAAAAACAACCTTACCCACTACCATATCACTATTAACAGTAACATCTTCACTATTATTAGCATCCCCCTTAGTAACAATATCATTCCCATTAATATCAATTACCCTATGAGTAATAAAATCCCCATCACTATAATAAGTAATAATATCATTCTTTTTAATATTATCTGTAATACTAACCACTATCAAATCATTAACATTAATCGTAGGACTCATACTACCACTAATAACTTCAAATAATCCATATCCCAAAAAATTAGTATAATTCTTATGCATAAATTTAATAGAAATAAAATTATATAACGAAAAAAAAATAAAGATAGTAATAATAAACATTAAAATCCAAGTAAAAAACAAATTAAATTTATTCAAAAACTTTAACATTCATATCACCACTTTATAAAATTAACTAGCAGTATAACTAACAATATCTTCTCCTAAATATTGACTAACACTAACTGTAACAGGAATACTAATATAATTATTTATAATACTACCAATCTCACTATCAGAATCATTATTATCCTCATTATTATCCCATTTAATATAAACCCTAATAGTATTACTAATATTATTAAGGATATCATCCAAAGTAATAACTTTAGAATAAGTATCATCACCAGTTCTAATTAAATTACCACTATAAACCTCTTCAATAGAAGAAACAACAATATTACTATTAAGAGAAGAAAAATCAAATGTAACATCATATCTAATTGCTGTATCACTACCACTAGGATCAATAACAATATCAAAGTATCCCAAACTACCAGGAGCAATCTTACCACTTAACACATTATCATTATCAACAAGATTAACCTTATCAACTACAAAAGTATCATTATACTTAATATCACTACCATTTATAACTACATTCCATCTAGCAATATCACTATCCACTAAAAAAGTATTCTCACTCTCAAAAAGACCATAACTATCCACTATAGTAAATATAGTTACCAAAAGAAATATAAAACAAATTAAATATAAACTCTTCTTATTCATCATCTATAGGACTCTTAAGTTCTTTAATCGCAGCATAAATCTCATATATAAATAAAATCAATATAGGAAATATAACAATAAATAAGAAACCATATCTACTCTCAAGTACACTAAGTATACTACCTAGATTACTATAACTCTTACTCGTAGAACTCTTACCAATAACATACTCACTAGATATAGGATAATCAC
>CAVCHK010000037.1:0-2620 GCA_963601985.1 Paludibacteraceae bacterium | reverse complement strand
ATATAATGCCATTTTATATAGAAGATAGAAATAAAAAATTTTATAACTACCAATAAATATATATAACCATATCAATAACACCTAAATAATCAAGTATAATATAACTAAATAATGATAGAAAAAAACTACTAATTAATACATTCCCTGTATTTTCTTAATAGCCTCATTACTAAGAGAAGAAACCTTCCAATTACCATCCTTATCTTTCTTAACATCAAAATCAATAGTATAAGTAACTTTCTCTTTTTCCTTCTCTAAATTATCAAGTTTAGTATCATTATACTCTTCTACAGTATAATCATCCTTTCCCTGATAATAATTATAAGTATCATTAACAGCCTTCTTATAATTAATAACCTTAATCTCCATACTTACCGTAGCCACATCCCCATCTATCCTCTCATCCTTAATTTCATAAGATAAATTCCTATACTGACTCTCAAGTAATTTCCTATATCTCTCTTTCTGTGTACTAGTTAAATTCTCATCTTCTAAAACATTATCAATACCACTTACAATATCACTATCAAGTCTCTGATATTTACTAAGTAAATCCTCTAAAGAAGAAGTAGGACTATTAGATAAAGAACAACCCACTAATAAAAGCAAAAATATAAATATCGATATAATCTTCTTCATAAAATTATCATCTCCATTTATATTTTTACAAATATTACTAAAATTATACTAAAAATTATAACTATTTATAATAGATATAACTATATCTTTACTATAACCCTGACTAATCAAATGATTAAATATCTTATTTTTCAAATTAATACCACTATACTTCTTATTACATCTAATATCCTTATCAATAATCTTCTTAATCCTAGAAATAATAACCCCACTATCAATATTACTAATATTATTATTAATAATACCATTATCTATACCAAGTCTCTCAAGTTCTTTTCTAATTTTATAATCACCCATCATCGTAAAATTAATCTTATCCTTAATAAAAGCCTTAGTAAATCTATCATCATCTAAATACTTATATAAAATAAGTTTATCAACTACTATATCAATATAATCACTATTATCACACTTCTTAGCTAAATAATCCCTAATCTCCTTCTCACTACGAAGTCTAACATTAATATATTTAATAGCCATATTATATAAAGATATAATATCATTATCTATCTTAAGTTTATCATATAAAGAACTATCAATCTCTTTTTTAAGTAAAAGAGAATTAGAAGTAATAACTCTCTCATCTAAAGTTAATACCTCCCCATTAGACAAATAAACATTATAATTATTATTCTTAGTAAGTTCATACTTATCTATCTTCATATAAATTATTACCTCCTATATCTATATATAATTAATTAAAATACAAATAAAAAGAAAGTATTATTACTATTCACTTTCTTTAAATTTTCTTTTCTCCTCAAGCATATACATAGTAATATTATCATCAATCTCTGACAAAGCCCTAGGATCAATATTAGATAATACCACTTCTTCTTTAACAGTATCAATAATTACTTTTCCCCATATAATACCATCTTTAATAGTCAAATCATTAAACATCTCAGGAGTAATCATCCTAAAGAAATAACCAAATACAAGTCTCTTAGTAACCACTATTAATCTTTTATTTGTCAAAACAATAATATTAGTATTAACAATCTCATAACTATGATAATTCTTCTGTGCAGTAAAGACATATTTAACTTCTTCATCACCATCAATAAATTTAGCGGCTACTTTAGCATGACTCTTTAATCTAAATGCTACAGTAAGAGGATACTTTCTCTTAAATTTTAATACTTCTTCATAAATCTTATTCTGCATCAGTACTTACCACAAAGTTCTCTAAAGCAAACTCTAAGAATTTATCTTTTTCAACATAACCACCTATAGAATCCACTACAGTATCTCCAACCATAAACAATGTTGTAGGAGTACCCCATTCATTTTTCTTTAAATAAGAGTTAGAACTAGCAAGATCACTATACTCATCTTCACTAATATTAGTAAGATTAATATAATTAATAGGTAAATTATATTCTCCCGCTACTTCTTCAAGTATAGGTTCATACATCTCACAATAACCACAACCATCCTTAACTATAACAACCAAGAAAGGCTCACCAGATTCAATCTTCTCTAAATAATCAGAATAACTAATCTCATTAAACCCAGCTTCTCCAGCTAAAGTTACAGGAAGTTCAATATCTAACTTTTCTTCTTTATTAGAAGTAACAACACCTGCTACAACAAGTAATATTACTACTAAAGCAACAAGTACAATATCTTTCTGTAATGAAGTAAGATTAAATTTCTTCTTACTAACTACCTTCTCTTCTTTAACTTTCTCCCTCTTCTCAAATTTAGGAACTTCAATCTTACTAACATCCTTCTTTATATCCCTTTTAACATCATTCTTTTTCTTTTCACTATTAGTAACTACTTTTTTATTTTTAGAATTATTAATATTCTTATTAGTACTTACTTTATTAGTATTTTTTTTATTCTTATTTGAATTATTTTCTTTTGCCATAATTCATCTACCTCCTAGAAATAAGTTTACACTTAAATATCAAAAAAATCAAGTATTTAAATACCTTTTATCACCAATTTTAGTAACTATTTACAGCCTATCAAC
>CAVCHK010000036.1:0-2372 GCA_963601985.1 Paludibacteraceae bacterium | reverse complement strand
GAGTAAAACCACTATTTTACTCCCTCAATTATATTAAAATAAGCATTAGTATTAACAATTAAAGTATTAGTTCTAATTGCTTCACAAATAATTTCTATCTTTTTTTTATAATTATTATAACCATACCATTCGGAAGGAAACAATTCATAATCAGTAAGATTATCAAAATGCTTTTTATAAGTTAATTCCGCTAAAGTATATAAATCAAATAAAGTATCATCTATATTATTATTCATTATTTACCTCCTTTAAATTTTAAATTTTCTAGTTTATCACGATTAAAATTCAAAATATCATAATAATAAAAATCATATATCATATTAAATACTTCATCACCAATGATTGATTTCAAAAATAATAAATTATCTTCCGCTTTATTAGATTTTGCAATAGCAGAAAAATTAGCTATCATTTCATAAAAACCATGCTCGGTAGCGTAATAATAATTTAAACCATGCCCACAAGTACTAGGAATTAAATTTCCTTGACTATTTTTTAAAACTCCGCTATGAAGTCTACCATCATATATAGCATCTAAAATATCGCCAATTGAAATAAAACTACCAAAATCATTTAATAAAGTAACAAAGACATTTTCTTTAATAAATATTCTTTTTTGATGTTCAATATATTCATGGATTGTATACATATCATCTAGAATTATATCAAGTTGTTCATCGGCAATTTGCAAACCTTTATATTTTAGCTTTTTTTCTTCTTTTGATTTAGGCAATCTATCTTCTATATCTTTTATTTTTTGATCAGTATAATATTCTTTAATAAAACCTTCATATCTTTGATTAACAGAATCATAAGATTTATTTACCAAGTGCTGATAACTAATAGAAAACATCTCAGTATTAAATAATGTATTTACATTTTCTCTTGCCCTATCAATTATTGTCGCGTAATTATTTGGAATTTTATTATTAGCTAGATAATAATGCAAAGCATGACCAGTTTCATGCATTAATGAATTTATATTAGCACGTTCACAAAAAACAGAACCATTCTGAGGAGAAAAATAATTACCATCATTAGATTTAAAATAACAAAATCTATCTAAATTTTGTTCTTTTATATCAATAAGTCTATTAATTTCCTCGATAGTAACATCGTAATTAACCATAAGAGCATTTCTATAACCCGCTATTAACCCATTAACCATATCCTTATCACTTTTATTATCAGAACTAAATAAAAATTCAAGTTTCTTTAAAAGTTCTTCTCCTTCTTTTAATAAAGGACCAACACCAAGATTATTATTAATATTTTTAATATAACTAGCTGTATATTCATTTTCTTTTTTTGAAATATCAACATCCTTTTGATTAATTCCTCTATTCCTCAAAATAATGGCAATGTCAGGATTTGATTTAAGAGTATTAGTTAAGATTTTGTTTAAAGTAAGATCCATATCAGTATCCAAAAGAATTTCAAGAAGAGTTTTATCACCATACTTTTTCAAAAGAGTATCAACTTCAATTTTATTCAAATATGCAATCATATCATGTTTTGCTACAGTAATATAATATTTTACATTTTCATCAATATCAGAAGAGTATGAAATATTATTAATATTAATTTTAACATTTTCATTTTTAATGCAATCCAAAATATAATCCAAATAAGTATAATTATCATGTATTGGCTTTAATAAATTACTAATATTAGTTTTTATAAGTAAATCAGGCCTTTTTTTAAGATAGCAAAGTTTAGCTAAATTTTCATTTTGAATACAGAAATTTTTAATATTATAATCATTATCTAACATGTATTCAAATAGACTTCTACTATCAGCGAAATTATCGCCAAATATTTCTTTTACAGGAGTAAGAAGAATACTTTCACTAACTTCTTCTATTAAGTCAAACCTTTTAAATTTATATATAATGTTAATAGTTTTAATGTTATATATATTTTTTAACTGAGGATCATATCCATGTTTTAACATAAATTCAAGTAATGTTTCATTAGAAAATATTTCTAAAAGAAAGATGTCCTCACCGACATTTTTTAGATAATCATAATAATTATTATCTAAAAGATATTTAATGAAATCCACATTTGTAGGAATATCAATTAGACATTTTGGAATAATACCCTTATCTTTAATTAAAAATTGTAATATTGATTTATTATCATCATAATTAGACATAAGCATACTTTCATTAGTATATTGCATCAAATTATAATTATTATTCTTATTACATATTTCAAGTAAAACATTTAAATTATTTACAAGAGGAATAATAAATTTTATTGCATTATCGTCATTTAAATATTTTTCAATAGGAAATACATCATATTCATTTTTAATAGTTAATTTATTAATTATATTTGGATTTAAACAAGTTAACATAAAATAGTGT
>CAVCHK010000035.1:3067-7662 GCA_963601985.1 Paludibacteraceae bacterium | reverse complement strand
ATTAGTGATAGTTTTGTTTACTGTACCTAAAGAAAGATTTGTTATTCTAGATATTTCTCTTTGGGTTAATTCTCTTTTTTCTTTTTCTATACATGTTAATATTTCGAATTCATTATATGTTATAGTCATAATTCCACTTCTTTCTGTCTTCTTTTCTATTTATTATATATATTATACCTTTTACTATTACATTAAAGAATAATATTATTAATGATACAATAGCGGCTTCTCCTAACATCATATTTCCTTCATAATTATTTATAAGTAATGATAATGGCATTGTATCTGTATTGAATAAGAATGTTACTGCTGATATTGTTATCATTGAATTTATAAAGAAATAAGATATCATTTCTCTTATTGTATTTTTACTACATGGTATTATTACATCTTTTATTATTCTAAATGTACTTATATTACATGTTTTGGCTACTGTTTCATAATTGGGATTTATTTTTAATAAGGCATTATAAGCCATTAGGTATGGTGAGGCCATAAAATGGATTATATTTACTATAATTATAATTATAAATGTATTATAGATAAATGTGTTATTAAAACTTATAGTATATGATAAGCCTAGTACTATACCAGGCACTGCTAGTGATGATATTGTTAATATATGTATTATTTTGGCTTTTCTTCCTTTTATTCTAGCGGTAGTATAAGCTGCAAAATATGCTATAATGGTTCCTATTATGGATACTGATACTGATATTAAAAGGGAATTTAATATATATTTGTCAATATCACTTGATAATACGTATTCAAAGTGTTTTAAGGAAAAGCTTTTGTTAATAATGAAATTATCTATGAAGGCATAATAAATGAATGATCCTATTACTATAAAAATAAATATAATTATTAGATATAATAATATTGTGAATATTGTATCTCTTGTTTTATTATTGTTTATTTTATAATCTTTTCCTTCAAATTCACCACTGGTATAGTCTTTAGAGAAGTTATCAAATAAAAATGATATAACAGCAGGAATAAGTAAAAATAATCCTATCATTGTGCCCTTAGAATAATCAAGTAATCCTATTACTTCTTTATATAAAAATACAGGTAATGTAATAAACTTTCCACCTACCGCTAAGGGGATTCCATAATCGGTAAATATCATTGTAAATACTGCAAATATAGATGATAATAATGGTTTTTTTAAATAGCATAATGTTACTTTTTTAAATGTTTGCCATTTATTTAATCCAAGTACTTTAGCGGTATTATACATATTATTATCAATATAATTGAATCCATCATCTAACATTAAAAATGCTATTGGGAAGGAATACATTATTGAACCTATTATTATACCTGTACTTCCTATTATATTAAAGCCTAATGTCTTTGATACTATGCCATTTGCCCCAAACAAATTAATTAGTCCTAGTCCATGGGATATTGATGGTATAAGCATTGGTATTGTTAATAATATTTTTAATACTGCTCTATGTTTTATATTGGTTCTATTTAGTGCATAGGCTAGTAGATATGCTATTATTATTGATATAATAGTTGATATACTTGTTACTAATAGTGAGTTAGTTAAGGCTTCTTTAAAGGATGGAGATGAGATTAATGTACTAAAATCTGACCATTGTACTCTAAGTAGCATTACTACTAAGGGATAGAAAATTGTTACTAATAAAAATATTAAAACTAGAATACTAACTTTATTTTTGTTTTTCATTATAAATCAATTCCTGTACATTTTTCTATTGATGATACTTTTTCTATTAGGTGGTTGGTCACAAAATTTCTAACATAGTCATTCTTGGGATGATTAAATATTTTATTAGGTACATCTATTTGCTCTATTTTTCCATTGTTCATTACCATTACTCTATCTGATAATGAGAAGGCTTCTTCTTGATCGTGAGTAATATATATCATAGTAGTTTTAAATTCCTTCTGAAGAGCTTTTAATTCTCTTCTTAGTATTAATCTATTATCTGCATCTAAGGCACTCATTGGTTCATCAAATAGAATTATATCAGGGTTTAGGGCAAGTGTTCTTGCTATTGCTACTCTCTGCTGTTGTCCACCTGATAATTCATGTGGATATTTATTTATATGTTCTTCCATGTTTACTACTTTTATCATTTTTAATGCTTGCTTTTTTGCTTTTTCTTTATTTTTTAATTTTAAATTAAGTGCATACATAACATTGTTTAAAACTGTCATATTGGGGAATAGTGCATAGTTTTGAAAAACTATGCCCATTCCTCTTTTAGATGGATCTAATTTTGTTATATCCTTCTCATTTTTAATAATTTCACCACTTGTAGGACTTTCTATGCCAATTAAAATCTTTAGTAATGTTGTTTTACCACATCCAGAAGGTCCTAATATCGATAAAAATTCTCCATCGTTTACTTCAAAACTAATACTATTTAATACTGTTTTATCATTATATACTTTAGTAAGGTTATTTATCTTAAGATTAACCATTTACTTCTCCCCACTTTTCTGTTAATTTATCTTTTGTCTCTATACTATCTATTCCTGTCATATCAGCATCAACTAAATCAGTAGGATAATTTTCTACCTTATTGTCTTGATCTTTTAATATTATATCTGGAAGATAATGTTCTTTATCATATTTACCAAAATCATTAATCAACCACTGGAATACTTTTCTTACATTTTCATTTGTCTCTTTTCCTTTAATAATACCTAATGATGTAGTATTATAAGGAGACCCTGTTTCTAACTCTACAATACTAAAATCATATCCTTCATTAATTGCATGTACTCCTTGTGAAGTCATGCCCATAGCAATAGCAATTTCACCTTGTTTTAATAAATTTGTTGGGCCAGAACCAGATGTTGTATATTCTCTTAAATTATCTTTCAATTTCTTAAAATATTCAATTGCCTTATCTTCTCCCATAATATTAACAGCATTTAAATAAAATGCATATCCAGTACCAGATGTTTTAGGATCAGGCATTGCTATTAATCCTTTATATTCTGGTTTCAATAAGTCATCATAAGTTGTAGGAATACTTAAATTATGCTCTTTAAAATACTTATTATCAATAATTAAATTCATAGTATATTTAGTCCATGTTAAATAATTACTTGATTTATTTACACCATCTAAATAAATACTAGTATCAAAATCAGATAAATCAGCAAAATTATCCGCTACGTCTACCATATGTGCAGTTTCTAAGTCTAATATTATATCTGCTTCTATCTTTGTACCTTCATTTTTAATTTTAGCAGCACTGTTCCCTGTAGCCATATATTGTACTACAACATCCATATCTGGAAATTCTTCTTTTGCCATTTTCTTTAAATCCTGATTTCTCTCTTCTTCCATAGAACTATATATTACTACTCTATCTTTATTAGAACCGCAAGCGGTTAGTAGTAACATTAATACTAAGGATAAAAAAACTATTTTTTTCTTCATTAATCTTTCTCCTTCTAGAACCTTCCTGTTCATAATTAGATTATAACATAGTATTTTGAACATTGCAATACTACTAAAGAAAAAAGAACAAATTGTTCTTTGTACTACTTTGTTACAATAAATCCACATGCTATTGGTCTTGTTTCTTCTCTGTTATCCCAGTTGAATGGGTGATTAATAATTTCATTATTGATTACTAAGGCACTAGAATTTCCACCATCTAGATTAGCGGCATTATAGGCATGATATCTAAGTAGAATATCTACTAAGTTATTCATATCTGCTCCTTTACTTTTTAAGCTTCTTCCATCTATTACGAGAAATAGTACTATACCATCTTGTCTTTGTGCTATTGCACTTCTTGGATGATAGCCATAGCCACCATTGCCATTTATAAAGGCACTTTTTCCATTTACTATTAGGAATGGTCCAAATTCTACTGCATCTCTTATTCCTATATTAATAGCCTCATTAGCACTTATTTTTCCTAGGTATAGTTTATTATCACTAGTAAATCCTATTATTCCTCCACCATACTGACTAGTTCCATAATTGCTTATTATTTTTCCATTTGAGATTATCGCTCCCACGGGCTGACCTCCAGTACCTAATCCATTGGCATCTAAGAAGCCTCCTCCATTTATGGCTACTATGGCATTTTCTCTTTTAGCCATATCTACTAGGTATTCACCACTTACTTCTAAATATTTACTATATGTTACTTTTATTTTTGATGGGTCGTAGATAGCTACTAAATAACCTCTATAACCATTTTCTTCTATTTCTATTAATTTATATATATCATTTTTATTTCTTTCTAATATTTCTTTGTCATATTTATCTTTATATGTTGTTTCTTCTTCAAGAATTAGATTAGTATTTGTATTTTCATCGGGCTCTATTATTGTATGTTTTTTTTGTATTTCTTCTATTTTTCTATCACTATAGAATGTTTGTGCTAAGTATTGGTGATTCATTGTACTCATAGCGGTAGTAACCAGCCAGTCTCTAAAGCCACTATAAGGACCATACAAAAGAAAAAGCACTATAACTGCAATAACATCACATATACTAAGAATAATAGTAAAAATACTATTCCTCTTCTTTTCCTTATCAATTCCATCCCTTTTTCTTCTCATAAGTACTACTCCTTTTTGTATACAAA
>CAVCHK010000035.1:0-3057 GCA_963601985.1 Paludibacteraceae bacterium | reverse complement strand
CTCTATCTCATCATCTTCTACTAAAGGAATGGTTATTCTTGATAATTCTTTATCACTAGATAAATACATTCCATCATTATTTAATGATTCTTTTACTACTTGAGATAGGAATGTATTATATTCTCCTTTTGTAGTCATATAAAAACTTAATTTACTAGTATTATTATTTGTAAATATTCTGTTTATATCATTATTTGATAATGTATCTGTTGATACTATTAAGTGAATATTATAATTACTTCCTAGAGTTAATAAATAGTTAATATCTTCGTCAGTGCTATTATCTATTTTTAGTATTTCATATATTTCATCTATAAATATTATAATTCTTTCTTTAGTATTATTTTTAACTCTAATTTCAAATTCTCTTCTTAGTTTTTTTATTCTATCTATTATTTGGTTTTCATCTGTTATTACTTCACATACATCTTTAAAGTCATTATAGTTTATACCTTGAGAGTCTAGTATTATAATCTTAGTATCTTGATAATTTATTAGTATATTCATTATCATACTTTTAAAAAGATTTGTTTTTCCTACTCCTGATACTCCAGTAACTAAAAGATTTTTATCTTTATCTATATCAAATGATACTACTTTATCTTCTTCATCTAATCCTAGAGCTATTTTGAAGTCGTCACTTATATTTGTTAGGGATAATAATTCTTTTAGGGTTAGAATATCTCTTTTCATGTTTAATACTTTTATTCTTATTTCGTTTTCTTTTATTTTTTCTATTTTTAATTCTTCTTTTGGTATTCCTAGAGCTAATGATATTTCTTTGTTTAGTTTTAGAATATCTTCATAGGTTTTATCTTCGTTATATGTTATGTTGTATATTGTTACTAGGCGATATACCTTATATGTTACTTTAGGATTTAGATCAAATGCTTTTAGAGTATTATGTAAATTACTTACAAACAAATCAGCATTTAATATATTTCTTTCGTTATCAAAGGTTGGGTTATTTAATAAATTTATCATTATATTACTCCTTACTTTTTTCTTTTGTTTTTTATTAATATATTACCAGTCATCTCACTAGGGATATCAAGTCCCATTAAATATAGTATTGTAGGGGCTATATCTCCTAGTTTGCCATTTAATAATTTAACCTTTTTATCAAGAACAATAAGTGGTACTAGGTTGGTTGTATGAGATGTATTTATACTTCCATCTTTGTTTTTCATTACTTCACAATTACCGTGATCAGCAATTATTATCATGGTATATTCTTCTAGGGATATGTTATCTAGTATTTTGCCTATACATTCATCTACTGTTTCTACTGCTTTAATAGCGGCTTCATAATTACCAGTATGTCCTACCATATCTCCATTGGCGAAATTTAGGACTACTAAATCTTCTTTATTAGTGGTTATTTCTTTTACTAATGCTGCTGTTATCATGTTAGCACTCATTTCTGGTTTTCTATCATATGTTGCTACTTTGGGACTTGGGAGTAATATTCTTTTTTCTTTTTTGTACTCTTTATCTATGCCTCCATCAAAGAAATATGTTACATGGGCATATTTTTCTGTTTCTGCGATACGTAATTGAGTTAGACCTTTTTTTGATATGTATTCTCCTAGGGTATTGTTTAGTTTTGGTAATTCAAAAGCATGAGGACATAAGGTAGTATCCGCTACTGGCATCATTGTTACGGATAATAGATTATTTATTTTTTTTCTATTGAAGCAAGAGAACTTTTCGTTTGTAAAGGCAGAAGATAGTTCTCTTAGTCTATCTGGTCTAAAGTTAAAGAATATTATTCCATCATTATCTTCTATTAGTCCCCCAGGACATACTTTTGTTGGTATGATAAATTCGTCAGTTATTTTTTGTTTTTGACTTTCTTTCCATGCTTTTTTTACTTCTTTGATTTCTTCTCTTCTTGTTTCTTTAGTCATTATATCATAGCTTTTTTGTATTCTATCAAATCTATTATCTCTATCCATACCATAATATCTTCCACTTATAGTGGATATTTTTCCTAGTTTTATTGTCTTTAGTTTCTTTTCTAGTGCTTCTATGTATTTTATAGCACTTGTTGGACTTACATCTCTACCATCGGTAAATATATGGATATATACTTCATTTACTTTTTCTTTTTTACATAAATCTAGTAATGCAAATAGATGGTTAATATGTGAATGAACTCCACCATCTGATAGTAGTCCTATTAGATGTAATTTTGAATTATTATCTTTTACATGATTTATTACTTTTAGAAATTCACTATTATTATAGAAAGATCCATCTTTTATTTTACTGTTTATTAGTTCTAATGATTGGTATACTAATCTTCCTGCTCCTATATTGGTATGTCCTACTTCACTATTACCCATTTGACCTTTAGGAAGACCTACTTCTTCTCCTGAGGCTATTAGAGTTGACGTTGGGTAATGGTCCCATAAATAATCAAGTACTGGGGTTTTTGCATTATATAATGCATTATATTTCTTTTCTTTTGTAAGTCCTACTCCATCCATAATACATAATAATATTTTCTTCATTATATCACCTATTTCCTATATAATTATATATGATATTTATTTATTTGTAAATAAAATAATTAAAGTAAGAAAGTAGCATATAATGGTACTGTTTTAATATTATTTTTAGGATCATAAGCAAAATCTTTATTACTAATTCTTATTGAATACTTTGGCTTATATTTTTCAATGTATGTAGTCAAACTCTTTGACTTTGTATTATTACTTGATTTAATCTCTATAGGTATAATTCCATCTTCATTATATAAAAGGAAATCTATTTCCATGGTATTATTGCTATTCCTAAAATAATATAAACTATGTCCATTACTTATTATTTCATTAGCAACATAATTTTCCACTATTACTCCTTTATATAAAGAAATATTATCATTTAAAATATCTCTAATATTAATCTTTAAAATACTATTTAAAATACCAACATCGCTTAAATATAATTTAAAAGTATCCTCTAATACAAAACCTTCTAATGGTATTTCAGGATTATTAACACATTTGCATTTTAAAATCATATTACTAGCAAGTAACCAATCAATAGAAG
>CAVCHK010000034.1:0-4597 GCA_963601985.1 Paludibacteraceae bacterium | reverse complement strand
AAAAAGACTACTGATATAGTTTACGCTTAATTTTGTAAACTTTTTCAGCAGTCTCGCGTGTCACTTGCTTTTCTCTAATATTTTAATTCTTGTTTTTTCAACTTGCTTATAATCTATTTTTCCAACTGAGGTAAGGGGTAAATCTTCTTCAAAAATAAAATCTTCAGGCTGTGAATAAGAAGGAAGTTTATCTTTACATAATTCTATTAATTCCTTTTTTATTTTTTCAAGTTCTTTTACTTGTTCTTTTTTTATAACAACGTGTGCTTCAGGTGACGCACCATATATCTCACTTGGAATAGAAATAACACAGCATTTATCAACATTTGGATGGCCTATTATTACACCCTCAATGTATGCTGGATATAGTTTGAAACCTCCGTGAGGTATTATTCTTTTATATCTTCCTTTAAAGAATAAAAATCCATCTTCATCAATTAATCCTATATCTTCAGAATGAATCCATTTTTTTCCATCATTATGCACTTTTATAACTTTAGATTCTTCTTCATCATTATTTAAATAACCAAGCATTTCTGTTGGACCAGTTATACATATTTCTCCTTCTTCACCATATTTTAATTCTTCACTTGTTCCTCTTTTAAAGATACCATAAGTATTAAGTGGAAGTGGGATGCCTAAACTGTTTATTTTATTTACACCTACTAAACAAACTCCGGCGGTAGAAGAATTTTCTGTCATACCATAACCTTTCTCCGCTATAGAAGAACTATTGTGTTTCTTTAAGAAGTCATTAACATAAAGTTCTGATTCTTCAGAAAAATAGTCTCCTCCTATTCCAATGTTTTTTAGACAGCTCCAATCCATTGAATCGGCTTTCTTATCGTGAGCAAAATGTTCAACATAGGTTGGAACAGTAATTGTATGATTCGGTTTATATTTAATCATGAAGTCAGTAAATTCTTTTGGTGATAATATTGGTGCAATTATATTAGTCATACCTAAACACATTGGCATGTGAATAGTAACAACAATACCATATGCTACAAATGGAACTATACCATTTAAGAAAGTATCACCTTTATTATAATTGGCATTTAATGATTTATATTGGATGGCCATAGCATTAAAGTTTTCGTTAGATAATTTTACTGTCTTAGGTACTCCAGTTGTTCCTCCAGTATGTACTAAAGCAGCAATAGTGTTCTTTTTATATCTAGGATATTTTGGATAACGATACTTTGGTTTATTCATCATATTATTCCATGATATATATTTTTCTTTTTGTTTTATTTTTTCTATTTTGGTATATAATTCTATGTTTTCTTCTTTTGTCTTTTTGTAAGATATTATATCAAATGGAAATAATAATGAATTATATGGGCTTAATGTGATGATATTTTCTACTATATTATCAATATCTTCATCTTCCATACATTTATCAAATTCAGGTAAGAAATTGTCCATAACTACTACTATACTTGATTCTACTTCCATAAGATATTTTTTTATTTGTTTATAATCGCTTCTTACGTCTATTGGATTTATTATTGCTCCTAGTTTATTTAAGGCGTAAAATAATATTTCAAATTCGGGATTAGCAACTGATATAACTGTTACTACCTCTCCTTCAATTATACCAAAATTGTATAATCTTCTTGCAGTTTCGTCTATTTTTTCAATGAATTCTTTAAAATTTATTTTTTTGCCATAATAGTTTATTGCTTTTGTTTCTAAGTTATCTTGGTTTTGACTTACCATGTATTGATAAGCAGTTAGCTCTGGGATACTAGCAGTTATAGCTTCTTTACTATAATACTTCTGCCATGGTTTATCAATTGTGGCATATCCTGTTATTTTCTTTTCTTTGTCTAATTTATAATTCTTATTCATTTCACTATAAATATCAATATTCTTTATCATTTGGTATTCCCCCTTCAAATAATTGATATATATATTATATTATTCTATTTCTGATTAGTCAATTGTTTTAATAATTCTTTATGTTATTAATTAATTCTACTACTTCATTATAAGTTTCATCTAGTAATTCTAGTCTATATGATCTTATACCTAGATTTTTATAATAATTTATATTATCTAGATAGTTTATTTTTTTATGATGCATTATATGGGTTAGACAGTTATTGTGTAATACTCTATATCTATTTTTGTTTATATCTTCTAGGTAGTATATATCTTCTTCTTTACATGGACATATATTTAATTCTTTGATAGGACATGACTTAGTTAACATGTTTTCTATTGTTCCATATATTATTATTTCTACTTTATCTAGTATATAGTCATCTAAGTAGTTATAGTTTATTTCAGGAGATAGGGTTACTCTTTTTACTCCTTTATCTAGTAAGTATTTTATACTATAATTATTTACTACATTTAAGTAATAATCACTAATTAGATTTGTATTTTTATATTTATAGATAGCTCCTAGTTCTGTAGCTAAGATATTATTACTATCATAATTATAGTTATTTACTACTCTTGGTAATCGTAAATATACTTTATTGTTATCTTTATATTCTTGATATAACCCGCTATCTACATAGATTCTATCTATATTCATATCTAAGGCTGCTTGTACTTGATCTTTAGTTCTAGCTAGAAGGGATACTTCTATATTATAGTTAGTATCTTTTTGATAATTTAGATTATATTTATTTATTATGATATTTCTTTTAATAGAAGTTCTCTCTTTAATAAGTTTATTACATAATTCTCTTCTTATGTTATTTAAGTCTTTCATATTTACAAAGATATCTTTATTTATATTGATATTTATATTATTACATATAAATGGGGTATTACCTAGTTTAGTTAGTTTTTCTTTTACCTCTTCACTTGTAGTATTTCTTTTGATTGGAGTATCTACTTTTATTTTATCTTTTACTATGTTATTATTGTTATCTTTAAATATTATGATTAGATAATTATTTTCTAGGGTTACTTCTATATCTACCGGTATTTTCTTTATGCTAGTGGATAGTATTTCTTTATCTAGATATGGACTTGATGTTTTTACTAATATATCTTTTTCTTTTAGATTTATTTTGTTATCTAGATAGATTATGCTACCTTTACTAGCTTTATTTATAAGAAGATTTTTTTCATTATAAATAAAGTTGGCAATCATACCTTTATTTGACTGCTGGAATCTTAAACCATCTTCTTGATATAGATTATCTGATAATTTTATTTTTATTTTCTTTGGTGTTATATCTATAACTTTTCCTATTTCTAGTCCTTGATGATTTGATGATGATATATTCATTACTTTATCTTTGAATAGATAACCATTTGTAAAGTTTCTATTAAATAGTATTTTTAAATTGTTTTCTTCTTCTTTGGTTATTACCTCTTTGTTATCTATTAGTTTTCTATATATTCTTGTTATATATCCTACATATGAAGGGGACTTCATCCTACCTTCTATTTTGAAGCTAATTATATCTGAATTCATTAATTTATCGAAATTATGGATGGTATTTAATTCTTTGGTACTTAGTAAATATTTATCTTCATTACTTATATATTTACCATTCTTTATTAATTTATATGGTAATCTACAAGGCTGAGTACACTGCCCACGATTTCCACTTCTACCACCATTTAGACTACTGAAAAGACAGCAACCACTATAGGAATTACATAGGGCTCCATGAATAAATACTTCTTTTTCGATATCGACGTTAATATTTTCTATTTGTTCTAGAGTCATTTCTCTATCTAATACTACTTTGGTTACTCCTAAATCTTTTAGGGCTTTTATACCTTCGCTATTGTGGTTATGTAATTGGGTTGATGCGTGAATTTGTAAATTGGGAAATGTTTGTCTTACTAGAGATATCATTCCTATATCTTGCATTATTAGGGCATCTACTCCTATTTGATATAGGTATTTTATGTATTCTATAAAATCATTTACTTCATTATTATATATTATTGTATTTACTGTTATATATATTTTTACGTTATAAAGATGGGCATAACGTGTTGCTTCTTTTAGTTCTTCATTGGTAAAGTTTCCTGCGAAAGCTCTAGCTCCAAAGGTTTTTCCTCCTAAATAGACGGCATCTGCTCCATTATTTATAGCGGCTTTTAAACACTGTATGTTGCCAGCGGGACTTAGTAATTCTTTCAAGATTTTCACCTCTTTTTATAGTATAGCATAATTTTTGGTAAAATAAAAGAATGCATTCTCTGACAAGTAATGCATTCTCAAGTTTAATGAATAACTATTTTAAATTAATGTCAGTTAATTTTAAATAGCTTCTTACCTCACGAGTTTTCTTTCTCATACATATATGCATATCTAATAGACAGATAAGAATTAAGGTCTCTACCCTAATACCCGAATAAATATACTCGCAAAGCATAAAATTCTAAACAGTAAAACTTCTACCATCAAGATTTAACACCTTTATAAATATTATCTTTTTTGGAGATATATTCTAAGTGTTTTTTATGCTTTGCTTTGTATGTTTATCTATTAGACACTTTAAGTGTACACTATATTTTGATTGTTGTCAAGGGGTTTTGTCAATTTTTGTCATTTTTTTCGTAACTATTTACAGCCCATGGATTAAATTGTATTTCAAAAGCGATCAATTTTTCT
>CAVCHK010000033.1:0-5758 GCA_963601985.1 Paludibacteraceae bacterium | reverse complement strand
CGTTAAAGATGATAAACCTTCTTCTAGAAATTCTCCTAATAAATCTATATCTTCTATAAATATTGGGTTGTTTTGTATATTAAAATTATATTTAGATAGGTCTTGCAAGACAGACAATTCATATTCTGTGTCTCTTAATATGTCTTTGGTATTATCAAAATATTCTATTTCTTTATCTCGATATGTTAATTTTACTGTACAAGTTATCATGCTGTCATTTATGTCAAAGTATAGTTTAACACTTGGTTTGGTTACAATTATTATTTTGTCTTTAACTGTATCATCTAGCTTTATGTTATCTTTAACGTTTCTTAATATTCCTTTAGTGAATAAATCTAATTTGTTTTCTTGGAATGTTAATTCTATTAACTCTTCTTCTTTCATTGTTTGTCTTAGTTTTATTATATTTTCTGGTATTTCATATAGTTCATTATTATAGATTGCGAATTTGCTATTTAGATAAATTAAATTTTTCGGAGTTTCAAAAGTAAAGTGATATTCTTCTTTACTTTTACTTAAGTGTGGAATATATGGGCTTTCTTTTTTGATACTACTAAACGTATATTCATCGTTTACTGTGAATTTTCTTCCTTCAATTAGTTTTAAGAATTTATCTATATTATCTTTTATTAATACAAATGGTGATTCTCGGTAATATCTTGTTTCATTTATTATCTTTATTGTTTTTAGAAAGTCTAGTAATTTTTCATTTTCTTCTGAAAAGTAATAGTTATCCTTGTTATATATTAGTTCTTTGCCAAACTTCAATTCTTTTGTTTTTCCTTCATATACATTGAAGAAATCTTTGGCTTTATTATTTAGACTATATAGTTTATTATCTCCTATTTTAATTGTGGGATATATGGTTGGGCCAAAGTAGGCATCTTCAAATTTTAGGTATATCTTTATTTGTAGTTCTTTTTTTATGTTAGTTGTTTTGTTTTTTTCATAAAACATATTTAATATATTATTTGTTATTTGCTCTTTTGTTTTTGATTTTTTTAGTATTTCTTCTCCATTATTGAATATTACTGCGGCAATATGTTTGCAATTATATCCTTCTTTGTATCTTTGACATGTGCATGTAGCTTTTGTTATTTCGTTATTTTGTACTATTATATTAACATTGTATTTTTGGTCTGTTCTTTCGCTTTTTACTTGGTAATTGTTTATAGTTAAATCTTCTTTGAATTCTCTATTTTGGAATTTTACATAACTTGGCCAATAATTTATTCCTCTTATTTTATCGATAGGTAAAAATTTTATTTGGGTATAATTGAAATTATATAAATTCATAGTAATCACTTCTTTCTCGTATATTCTATCATATAGAATTGGATTTATCAATATCATCGTAAAAAACCACTTATATAATATATAAGTGGCTTTGTATGTTAACTTTTATATAATTTTATTTGAAGGGCCTTTAGGCTATCAAAGAACTTGTTAGATGTAGTGTAAGATGAATATGATGTTATCTACTTCTTCCTTTAGATTCTTCTATTAGACTTCTATAATATTCTATTAGGTTAACATATTTATTTTCTTCTTCATTAAATATCCATATGGCGGTTAAATCTTCTATAGGAATAGCTCCTATTTGTCCATCTTGTACTTTTGTATAAGGGGCTTCAAGTACGGGTCTTTTATCATAGTAAAATAGTTTGTCTCCACCTCTTGTCCAAAATAGTTCATTTTTGTGGCCACCTTTTACACTTTCTTTGCTTCTTACATAGCCTGTATTTATTATATCTTCTATTTGATGAATACCTGTTACTCTATATACAAAATTATCATTTGTTTTCATAGCAATTGGATTATCTTTTCCAAAGGCTAAATCTTGTATAAATACTCTATTTCTAGTACTTTCTATTCTATTATCTTCCATATTCTACTCCTTTTCTATAATTGTTCTACCACTTATTCTATTATCACTATCTTTGATCCAAAGATAATATTTTTTATATGTAAAGTAAGAACTCTCTGCTTTATTATTTTCTATTTTGTTCCAGCATAATGAATCTATACTTGGAACACTCTTGGTTGTTTTTAGGCAGTATTCTGTAGGATCTCCCGTTGTTGTTATTACAAGTTTACCATTTTCTTTAGTGACACCTTCTATTTTAGCAGTCATGTTTTCATTAGGACGTGCATAATACTGATTATTATCACTATCTGGTAAAATGTTTTTAGCTACTACAAAACTAAATACTGATAAGATGAAGATGCCTCCCATTACTATAAAAGTACTATTATTATTTTTCATTTTTAACCTCCCTGTAATCTTTAAATAATTTTGTATATATTGGTTTTACTAGTTCTCCTATTACAAACATTATAAGACATATTCCAATAGTTATCAAGATATAACTTATTTTTATATTTAGTACTATGAAGTATTTACTTATTGGTGTTACTAATACTATTATTTGAATTAATAGTATTATGAGTACTCCTATTGTTAGTTTTTTATTTGAAAAGATATCTTTATTTAATACTGATTTTTTGATATTACGACAAGAGAATGAGAATAGTAATTCATGGGCTACTAGGTAGATAAATAATAATGAGCCTGCGGTATTTACATCTGCTTCTTTAGCAAAATAGATAAATATTGTTAACATTACTATTGATTTTATGATAGCTCCAATTACGATTTTAGATGTTAATAGTGGAGTAAAAAAACTTTCATTATATTTATTGGCAAGTGTATTTTCCATTTGATCTTCTTGTTTCTTTTCAAATGCTAACATAATAGCGGGTATACTATCTGTTACTAAGTTTAGCCATAGTAACTGAAGTGTTGTAAACATTTCCATATTTAGTACCATGGATACGAATACTAGAATTACTTCAATTATATTGCCGGCGAGTAAGTATAGTATTATTTTCTTTATATTTGCTGTTATTCTTCTTCCTTCTTCAACACCATCTACAATGGTGGAAAAACTATCATCTACTAAGATACAGTCTGCTACTTTTTTTACTACTTCAGTTCCGGTTATACCCATACCTATTCCGATATCGGCTTTTTGGATAGCGGGTGCATCATTTACACCATCGCCAGTCATGGCTACGACATAACCATTACTTTGAAGAGCATCAACGATTCTTAATTTGGTACTTGGTGATATTCTAGCATAAACATTATATTTTTTTACGGCTTCTTTTAATTCGTCATCAGTCATTTTGTCTACTATTTTACCAGTAGTGGCTCCCTCATCAGTATCGATAATGCCAACACTTTTAGCGATAGCACGAGCAGTATTTATACTATCTCCGGTTATCATAACTATTTTTATTCCGGAATTTTTACATGTATTAATAGCAGTTGGTACAGAATTTCTTGGGGGATCCATCATACCTATTAGTCCGATAAATATCATATCTTTTTCTGGATTAGTTGTATTTTCATTTTTATAAGCCAAGGCTAAGATACGAAGTGATTTTTCTGATTCTTCCTCTTCTATTTTGAATATTTTTTCTTTATATTCTGTAGTTATATTATATAGTTTGTTATCTTCTAGATAATAAGTACAATTATGTAAGACTGAGTCTAGACTTCCTTTAGTAAAGGAATATTCTTTATTGTCTATTATATTTATAGTACTCATCATTTTTCTATCAGAATCAAATGGATACTCTTTTACTCTAGGGATATTTGTTAGAGTATTTTTTTCTTCTAGATATTTATAGATGGCTACTTCGGTTTCATCTCCTAGATATTTATCATTATTCTTAGTTACATTTTGACAACTTGATAAACAATAGTTATATAGATTTATGTTATCAATACTGTCTTTTTCGGTATATAATTTATTGTTTACATAGATACTTTTTACTTGCATTTTATTTTCAGTAATGGTTCCTGTTTTATCAGAACAGATTATATCAGTAGAACCTAATGTTTCAACAGAAGCCATTTTTCTTATGATGACATTTCTTTTAGCCATCTCAGACATTCCTAGAGATAATATTATGGTTATTACTGATGACATACCTTCAGGAATAGCGGCGACTGCTAGAGAGATGGATAACATTAGAATATCAAAGAAATCATTCTTTTTAAGGAGGCCTACGACCATCATAACTATTATTATGCCAATTATGATATAGGTTAATACTTTACTTATTTGGTTTACTTTCTTTTGAAGAGGAGTTAGTTCATTCTTATTGTTCATAAGACTAGCTCCTATTTTACCTAATTCGGTATTCATAGCGGTACTACATACTACTACAAAGGCATGACCATTTGTTACATTACATCCGGCATAAACCATATTTTTTCTTTCATATAATTCTTTTTCTTCAGTTATATCTATATTGTCTTTCTTGATACTTTTTGATTCTCCGGTTAGGGTTGATTCATTTACTTCAAGGGCTTCTGATGATATTATTCTAGCATCAGCGGATACATAATCACCAGCTTCTAGTTCTATTATATCTCCTGGTACAATCTTTCTTACATCTATTGTTTCTTTCTTACCATCTCTTATAACATTATTATTAGTTATAAACATTTTATTTAGTTCTTCAATAGCCTTATCGGCTTTTTTCTCTTCAATAAAACTTAAAGTAGCATTTATTATGACAATTATTAAGATTATTACTGAATCAGCATATGATTCTTTTTGAATATAAGATATTACCGCAGAAAATACTGAAGCAAAGATAAGTAATATTATCATGAGGTCATTAAACTGACTTAAAAAGATTATGATATTTGGTTTCTTCTTGCGTTCTGCTAATTTGTTTTCACCATATTTTTCTAATCTCTTACTTGCTTCTTCTTCAGTTAATCCATTTATACTGGTATTTAGTTCTTTATATAACTGTTCTACTTTTTTATTATAATAGTTGTTCTCTTTCATCTTTTTACTCCTTTATATTAGATATGATAGAATAAACATTACTATCATGATTATTAATATTATTATTAAGAGTACTTTGGTTATGTTTATTAGGATGTTTTGATATGGTTTTAGTACTCTTATACCACAGTTACGACAATATTTATCACTATCTCTTACGACTTTTTTACAATTTAGACATTCTTTCATTATTGTAACCTCTCTTTTAGGATATTTATTATTTCTAATGAACTAGTAGTGGAATTATCTCTATGTAAGTAATAGTCATGGACTGCTTCAGCGATTACTTCGTCATAATTTACGCTTTCTTTTACTTTTTGACTAGCATAGCCGGATATATTTTTGGTAAAGTCCTCGAGTGAGATATTTGCACTATACTTCTTATTGTAACTCTCTATGGCTTCTTCGACTAGTTCTTTAGAGTATAATCCTTCTTTTAAGATGTTTAAGATATTTTGATAATTATTTATATTATCTTTTGTTACTAGTATTATATTACCCGCATTATTTTGTTTTAATAATGTTACAAAGGTTATGTAATGACCTAGTTCATGAGCTATTAATGATTCATAACTAGCATCATTTGGATAGAAGTTTTCTTTTAATCCTTTATTTAAAATATCTTTATTTAAGAAATAATAACTATTTAATAAGATTTCTGTTTTGTTTACTTTGTTATATTCGTTTATATCTAAGTTATTATTTACAAAAGTATTCGTGGGATTGAAATAGGCTATATAGTCTTCATTAATTGGTGCATTGGTTATTGTTATGTTAGTTAGATAGCCTTTTATATTAGGAAACAACTGATATGTTACACTTATTACTTCTTTTATTTTACTTGATACATCTTCATCAACATCACATAAACTTACACTGGGAATATC
>CAVCHK010000032.1:2131-21459 GCA_963601985.1 Paludibacteraceae bacterium | reverse complement strand
ATTTATGTTTATATTCATATTCCGTTTGTTTTGAACCAACATACTTTTTTGTTTTTTCTAATTCTTGCTCTAATTTTTTCCTTAATTCTTTAAAATCATTTGTTGTATCTATAAATCTAAAATGTTTCAATTCTTTTGATGTAATGTGCCAACAATCAGATATCATTGTCCAATAAAGCCAAAATAAACTTGAATTAAGTAAACAGATAATATAATCGACATTTTCATATTTAAACTCTTTATATTCACTTGAACCAGGATTAAATGAAAAAGCTTTAATCCAAAAACAACTTCTCATATTTAAATACAAGCTTTCCCCTGATTGACTTTGAATGTCATATAAATTCTCTTTATTTGTAGTAAATATTTTATCAAAAATACTTTTTTCAATATTATTACCAATTTTAGGAATAAAGTTCAAATTATAATTGTTAATCATAACATCACGTCCATTTAATAATTCTTTGCGTTCTTCTTTGTACCAATGCTTATAATTTGAAACATAAATCTTTTTGTTTTTATTATAATTTTTTTGAAAAATTACTATATTCAATTTTTGATGAACCCCGCTAAAAAGGCAATCAGGTCTATCTGCAAAACTTAATAATATTTGTTTAGAACATTTTTCTGTTACATATTCTCGTATTTTTGACATTCTAGTTGTTGCAACATATGACAATGGTACAATAAAACCTAATATTCCACCACATTTTAGTAAGTCAATACTATTTTTTATTACATCAGCATAAATATTGCCATATTTATTAATTAATTTTTCCTTACCATCATATTTACCATACTCAACGTAAGGAGGATTACCTACAACTATCTCAAATTTGTCATTTATTTTATTACTGTCCAAAACAAAATCATAATTTGTAAAATTATTAATTAATATTTTAGTCAATTTTTTATAATAATCTTTATTTTCTAGTAACGAATACACATACATAAATAATCTTATTTTCGATATATCAGTTGACTCATCATCTATATCGTTACCATATAAAGTTTTAGTTATTTTTAAAATATTTTCATCATCAACATTTTTCGTTTCCTTAAGTAAGTTGTACTTCATTATAAATGTGTTTAACAAAAACTCACCAGAACCACAAGTAGGATCCAAAATTTTACTATTAAATAATATTTTATTTAGTTTTTCGTTATCATAATTAATTAATGTATTGTAAATTTCGTTATAATTAATTGTTTTATTAATACTATTATCAATAAAATTTATAAAAGAATTGGCGATTATATATTCACTAACATCATTTGGCGTATAATATACACCATTCTTTTTTCGTTTCGAACTTTTTTCATTGAGTTTAAACATTTCCGTTTGAAAATCATCACTTTTTAAATTTGATAAAGATATATTAACATTTTCAAAATCATACTTGATAAAATTACCATTCAATAATAAATGTAACGCATCAACAAGTTTATTATCATTATGAAAATCTGTTTCAATTTTTTCAAATAAAAGTTTATTAATTTTATTTTTTATACTGCTCATGCTATTTTCCTCCTATATATCTTTTGGTAATTTATCATAATCATATTTATGTTCCACATCTTCTAATTCATCAAAAGAACATTTAATATCTTCTATAGCCTTATCTATAGTATATAAACTATCTTTATTCTCTTGCATTATTTTTAAATGTTCTATAGTATATAAACTATCTTTATTCTCTTGCATTATTTTTAAATGTTCTATTGTATTAAATAATTGTTTTCTTGCTTTCTTTACCTTTTTTCTTTTTTGTGCATCAAAATCTAATAAATCTAATTCTGACTTTTTATATTTTTCAATCATTTCTTTTAAATCCTTCGTGGATTTATTTTTATATTTATCTAAAGACAAATAATCTAAAAATTCATCATAACCAGCAACCTTTAAAAGATTAGTTAAAGATAAATCTAAAGTTTCAGCTATCTTTTTTAAAGAATCAACATCAACCTTCTTAATTTTTCCATTAATAATATCATTTAAAGTGCTTCTACTTATTCCAGATAATTTAGCAAGTTCTCTTTGAGAAATTCCTTTAGCGATTCTGGCATTCTCAATAATATTTTTAAGTTCATTTGAATTCATATTTTCACTTCTTTCTCCAAATTATTCCTTCTAGATTTAATTTTATCACTTTTTTTAAAATTTGTCTATAATTTCGGACAAAATATATTGACAAGTTTTTCGGACAGTGTTTTTATGATATTGACTGATATATCGGACACGATAAATTTAGTTAAATTTGTTCTTTGAAAACTTAGTCTTAGTGGAAATCGCCGATAAGCCATTAAGTAAAAAAATGCAAGACAGAATACCCTATTGGCACGGGAGTTATGAAATAACTAAAATTTCACAAAGAGCAATAGTTCAGGTAGAACTCTACCCTTTTAAAATTAGTAAAGGAGGTGTTAAAAGTGGATCAAAAATATTTTACTTTAGTAAGAAAAGATGTTTTAGATAATCCTGATTTATCATTAAGTGCTAAAGGATTATATTGTTTAATCTGTTATGACTTAACTAAATCACTTAGAAGATTATTAATAAACCAAAATACTAGAGAAGAAACTATTAAAAGTTCTAAAGAATTAGAAAAATATGATTATGTACATTTTTATAATTTAGAAGAATGTGTAGATAAAGATTCATATCTTGGTCTTAATGTTTCAATACAACCAACTGATGAATTTAAAAACTTAGTTGATTTGAAATATAATAAATACAAAGAATTAGAAAGATAAGGGAGGTGGAATATGACCGTAGATGAAACTTTAAAATTAATCGCACAACAATGGTGCAATTTATCAGATTTAATGAAATTAGCAAACATAGGAAGAAATTCAGCATTAACTATTAAAAGTAAAATTAAAAATGACTTAGAAAAAGAAGGATATTATGTTCCTAAGAATGCTGCTCCTATGCAAGAAGTTGTTAAGTATTTAAATATTGATATTGACTATTTAGAGTCAAGAAGTAAAAATTTGAAAGGAGATGTTAAAATTGCTTAAACCAATAGAACAAATAGATACAAACATAAAAAAAGACATCATCATAAATAATATAATGAAGTCTAGAGGCGTGTATCTCTTAGTATCTAATCCAAAAGTAGGAAAGTCTATGTTGGCACTGCAACTTTCCTGCTCCGTTATTAACGGAACACCATTTTTAGGATACAAAGTAAATCCCTCACCTGTTTTATATGTTACCACAGAATCAGATAAAATTCAATTAAAGGAACGTCTAGAACTCATGGAATATTAAAGGAACGTCTAGAACTCATGGAACTATCAGCAAAAAAAGATTCTTTATTTATAATTGATAGACAGAATAAAGCAAATATATCTTTAAAAGATTTAGAATATGATATAAAAACATTTGCTGAAGAATATAATGGCAAACTTATAATTTTAGATATGTTAAAAGATATTGATTTTGGAATCCAATATGATATTAATAATTATCAAGATGTATCACAGCAAATATTTCCAAAATTAAGAACTTATTGTGATAAATATAATGTAACTTTTTTAGTTACACATCATCTAAATAAAACTGGTAAAACTTTAGGAAGTATTGCACTAGATGCAACTGTTGATGGAAGAATAACTTTAATTGAAAATAAAACAAATAAAAAATATGTTAAATTACAAACAATAAATAGAAATTTTTCAGAAATAGATATTCAATTAAAAAAATTAGATAACCTTATATTTCGTAAAATAAATTCTATTGAGGAAGATGAATTATCTTTTGAACTAACATCATTTATAAAATATGTTGCTAGTCAAAAAGAAATTGATTTTACCTGTACTGATATAGTATTAAAAGCTAATATACCAATGTCACCTAAAAGATTCGGAAGATTACTCAATAATAGTATTGAACTTTTAGAAAGTGAAGGCGTTCATATTACTAAATGTAGAACTGCTGATAGTAGATTATATCATGCTACATTTATAGAGCCTTCACAAAATGAAGATGAATAATGTGGCACGTTTTGTTGCATAGCAATGAAAGTGGCGATAATGACTCATCTTCTGATTATTTATTTTTTAATAAATAATCACTTGTTTATTGCTTAGACTTAAATCACCTTAAGTCTTTGCTTAAACAAGAACGGGTTTTTAAGGGATTCCCTTAACTCACTTTCGGGCTATGCCCTAGTGAGATAGGTCATAAATGACCAATCCCTCAAAGCCACACATATTATTAATGTCACAATGTCATAAATATATGAAAGGATTTATATAAATGTTTGATGGAAAACAAGTTTTAACTATAAAAAACAAAATTAAATCTTCTGATATTGGTGGTCTTAGTAAAGAACTTACTGATAGAATTGGTACAGGTAATTATGATACAAATAGGACTAAATATAATATTGAATTTATTCCATTATGTAGTACTAATTTAGCTAGTTCAACATATAAAACTCTATATAAAAATAATGTAGAATTTAACAAGAACAATAAAAATATCAATTTATTAAACGGATGCATAATAACGAGTGGACAAGAATTCTTTAAATCATTAGGAATGAAATTTGAAGATACAGGAAGAAAATATTTAACTGGAGAACATAAAGGAGAACCTATTAATAAAGTAGTTATTAATAATCCAAATGATATTCCAGAACAAGTATTAAATTATTTTAAATGCTCACATGAATTTTTAAGTAATTTAGTTGGAAAGGAAAACGTAGTCTACTCTGCTATTCATTTTGATGAAGATACTCCACATATGCATTTTTATTTTACACCAGTAGTAAATGAAGTTCATAGAAAAGTATTTGAAACAGATAGTAATGGTCATCAAATATTAAAATCTTATATAGGAAAAGATGGAAAAGAAAAGTTAATACCTATTCAAAAGAAAGATGAAAACGGTAAAAATTTATATTCAATAGAAAAAGGAAAATTTCTAAATTGTGATCAGTTTTGGAAGGATAAAGGCTTTAAAACATCATTTGCAAAAATACAAGATGATTATAATAAATTTATAACCTCTAAAGGTTTTAATCTTGATAGAGGTCAAATTGGAGGAAATAAATATCATCAAACAAAGGCAGAAAAATATTTAGAAGAACTGCAAGAAGAAAACAAGCTAATGGAATTTGAATTAAATAAAAACAAAGCCCTAAATGAAGTTGAAATATCATATAAAGAGAAAATATCTAATGTAGATACAAATCCCCTTCTAAATCCTGAAAAAGGCAAAATAATTGGCTATAAAGAAAAAGATATAAACAATCTATCTAAATACTCAAAAGAAATAACTAAAGATAATTTGAATAAATCAAAAATAATAGAACAAAATGAAATAAAATTAAAATCTAAACAGAAGCAAATTGATAAATTAAATACTGAAATTAAAAATCTTAAATCAGGTAAAACATTACTAGAAAAGGATAAAATAATTGAAAATCAAAATTTAATTATTAAAGAAAAAGATGAAACTATAAATTATCAAAATAATATAATTGAATCTTTAAAAGAAGAACTAACAAATATTAAAGAAATGGCTAGTTCTCTTATACAAAATGTTAAAGAGATAGCTACTGATTTATATAAAGCACTTAAAAGAAATTTAGGATTAAATGTAGATAAAAATCAGGAATATGATTCATACGAATTTAAGAATCTTAGTAAAAAAATTAATAAGAAATATGAGAAAAATAAATCTGATGATTTTGAATTATAGCAAATGTAAGGATAGTACAAATAACTATCCCTATTATTTACTTAATAAAAAACTAAAATTGATGGTAAAATATAGATGTATGTCGATATTTTACGGATAAGAAAAGGAGGAATGAAATGTCCGTAAGAAAACTTAAAGAAAATAAAATAACAAAAGATGGAAGATCATGGGTATTTATACAATATAGTAAAGGTTTAGATGGTAAAAGGCATCAATATCAATCAAAAGCTTATATGACTAAAAATGAAGCATTACAAGCCGAAAAAGAATATTTAAATAAATATAAAGATGTTGAAGTAAATCCACATATGACATTTAAAGAAGCCTACACTATATATTATGAATATCAGAAAGATAAAATAAAAGATTCTACTCTTAAGACATATAGAGATAGAATCAAATATATGGGATTACTAGATAATGTAGAATTAGTAAACTTAGATTGGGATTTATATCAAAAATGGAGAGCACAAATTAATAAAACAAATCTCTGTGATAGATATAAAACAGATATTCAAAAATTTATAAAGCAAGTCATTAACTTTGCTGAAAAACAATGGGATTTTAATTTAAGAAAATTTTATAATAAATTAGAGCCTTTTAAAACTCCAGGAGCACTGAAGAAAGAAATGGATTTTTACGAACCTGAAGAATTCTTTAAATTTATTTCAGCAGTTGATGATTTAAGATATAAATGTTTCTTTGAATTATTATATTATTGTGGATTAAGAAGGTCTGAAGCAAGAGGATTACAATGGAAACATATAGACTTTAAAAATAAACTTTTAACTGTTTCTCAACAAGTATTAAATCCCTCTAATTCTAATGCTAGTACAGAATGGTATATTTCTAGTACTAAAACAGAAGCATCAAATAGAACAATTCCAATAGCAACTACTCTATTAAATGACTTAGCAGAACTTAAAAAATCAAATGAAAGAATAGCAAAATTCAAACAAACTTGGTTTGTACTTGGTGATGATGTTCCAATGGCTACAGGTAGAATGTATTTTTATAGAGATAAATATGCAGAAAAAGCTGGAGTAAGAAGAATTAGATTACATGACTTTAGACATTCGTGTGCATCAGCCTTAATATCTGGTTCTGCTCCAATAACTGCTGTATCTAATTTTTTAGGTCATTCTGAAACTACTGAAACACTAGAAACTTATACTCATATGTTTAAAAAAGATCTTGCAAATGTACCAAAATTCTTTGACACATTAGAAAAAGACTTTAATGAAAAGTCTTCCAAATAAACTATATTAAACTTATATAAACCATAGGTTATGATGGGTAGATGATGGGTAGCGTTCTACCATATTTATAGAAAACCCTTATAAATCAAATAAAAAGTGGAGCCTTTCGGCTCCTTCAGGGGGTTTTGGTTATCACACCTACATTTAATCGTAGAGTGCGGTCATATATTTTTATGACATATTAATCATAATACATTTTTTAATAAATTGCAATAGGTTTTGTGAAAATTTTTAATTTTATTTTGGCTGCCAAAATATTATTCTAGATTTTCTATCTTTTTTAATTCATTTAATATGCTTTCATATTCAGGATTTGTACTAAATGTTAATAATGTACTTATAAATTCATCAGCATCTGCTTTTGCTTTTAATAGCATTTTATAATCTTTTTTAACATTAGCCATTTTGAATATCATTTCACCACTTTGTTCTGTTCCAAATAGGTTTCCTTCTCCCCTTGTTTGAAAGTCATATTCACTTATAGCAAAACCATCATTTGTTTTCTCAAGTAATCTTAATCTTTCTTGTGATTCTGGTGCTACTAGAATACAATAACTATCTAAAGAGTTTCTTCCTACTCTACCACGTAATTGATGAAGAGTAGATAATCCAAACATTGTTGCATTAAATATTACTATCATAGTGGCATTCTCAACATTTATTCCTACTTCTATTACTGTTGTAGATATTAAAATGTTTATTTTATTATCTTCAAAGTTTTTCATAGTTTTATCTTTCTCTTTAGCTTCCATCTTACCATGTAATATGCCGATTTTAGCTATTTTGCCAAAAGCTTTATTCATTTTATCTTCTAGTTCTATTACACTTGATAAATCTTTTTCATCTTCTTCAATCATAGGGGCCACTACATATATTTGATGTTTTTTATCTATTTCTTCTTTCATCATATTTAATACATCAGTTATTTCTTTATCTTTTTTAAATATTGTTGTTATTTTTTTTCTCCCTATTGGTTTACTCTTTATTATAGAAATGTCTGTATCGCCATATATAGTTAAAGCATATGTTCTTGGTATTGGGGTAGCACTCATAGATAATATATCAGGACTTATTCCTTTACTTTTAAACGTATTTCTTTGATTTACACCAAAGCGATGTTGTTCATCGGTTATTACTAAGCCTAATTTCTTATAAGTTATTTTATCTTGTATTAATGATTGAGTACCTATAATTAAATTTATTTTTCCATTTTCTAAGTTTTCATATATTTCTTTTTTTTCTTTTTGGGATGTATTTGAAGTTAAAAGAGCAATATTTAATTTATATTTACTAAATATCTTCTTTGCTTCTTCATGCTGAGATGCTAATATTTCTGTAGGAGCCATTAAGGCAGATTGATATTTAGATAGATAGTTAGCATATATAGCTATAAAAGCTACGATGGTTTTTCCTGATCCTACATCTCCTTCTAGTAGTCTATTCATTCTTTTAGTGGCTTGTAAATCTTTTAGGATTTCACCTACCGCTATTTGCTGGTCTAGGGTTAAAACGAATGGTAATGATTTGATAAAATTATTTATTTTGTCTTGATTAATATTGCGTGATATACTATCTTTATCTGTTTCTATTTTATTTTTTAAATAATTTATTTTTAATATATACATAAATAATTCTTCATATTTTATTCTCTGTCTTGCTTTTTTTAAAAGTAGGATGTCTTCTGGTATATGAACATTACGTATAGCTTCTTTTTTAGATATTAGATTATATTTTTCTTCTATGTAACTTGGTAGTAGGTTATCTACATCATAGTCTAGTTCTAATGCACTAGTAATTAATTTTGATAGTTGTTTTGATGTTAAGTTTGATACAGTTCTATAAATTGGTTCTATTTTTGCATTAGGGGGTAGTAGACCAAATCTTACATCACTTGCTACAATTGTATTTTTTAGTTTATTATACTTTCCTATAATAGTTACTTCCCTACCACTTTTTAAATCTTGATGTAAGTATATTTTGTTATATACTGTTACATTTAATACCATTGTTTTTGTACTTATTCTAAATATTATTTTTTTTAGACTTTTATTTATATATATAATAGTGGGTTGTCCTTCGACAATACCATCTATTACTATTCTATCACCATCGTTTACTATTGTTAAATCACTTCTTTTAATGATATCATAGCGAAATGGGTAATGGTTTATTAAATCTTCTGCTGAAAAGATATTTAATTTATTTATTAATTCTTTAGTCTTGGGGCCTATACCGTCTATACTTTCTAATTCTATCATTTTTATATCACTCCTACCATAATTGTACTAAATTATTAGGGAAATGTCTATTATTTTACATTAACTTGTCATATTATGTTTGATTTAATTAATAAAAGATGGAATATTATTCCATCTTTAGGTATTTAATCTCATACTTTTTCTTATTTCTTTATAATTTGGACAATATTTTCCTACTAAAAGCCAAAAGTCTTTAGAATGATTTGGATGAATTAGATGAGATAATTCATGTATTATTACATAATCTAAGTATATCATTTGATATTTTGATAACTCTAAGTTTAGTGTTATAGTGTGCGTCTTAGTATTACATACTCCCCATCTAGTAGTCATTTTTCTTATTTTTAAATTTGGATATGGTATATTCTCTGTAAATAGATTATAGTTATATTCTAATCTTTCTTTATAGACTTTTTCTATGTATTTTGATAAATATTTATTTAATGTTTTTTCATCTTTAGCATATATTTTATTATTATCTATCTGGGTAGTAGGAAAACCATAAATTATATCATAGTTATTTCCAAATAGTTTAAAAGATGTATCTTCTTTTTTTACTTCTTCTTTAACTAAACATTTATTGATAAAGTTTCTATTATCATTTATTAATTTTTCTATTGTTTTTTCCTTTGTAAAATAATTGGTTGTTATAACTATTTTGTTATTACGTACTCTTAAATAGGTGTTTTTATTGTTTTTTCTTATTATTTCTATATCATATTCTTTATCATCTTTGATGTATTTATTAGCGGAAGCCACCGCCGCCGCCTCCTCCACCACCGAAGGAACCTCCTCCGCCTCCAGAAGAAGAGAAGCCACCGCCACCAGAAGAATAACTAGCCGCTCTTGCTCTTGCTCCACTAGCGGCACTTACACTACTATACGATATGTTGTGTATATACATTAGTGTTCCGTAATCTAAGTCTTCACTAATAAGCACTTCTGGGTATAGGTTTTTTAATTGTTTTGCTATTTTATCTGCTATTCCAAAGATATAGGCATACATTAGGTATTCATCCCACAAGTGTACTTCTAATACTTCTTTGGTGTCTATTTGTGAGAATTCATCTAAGAACTTTTTTAATCCATATAGTTTTATGCTTTCTGAATAAATAGTATCATCCATAACGTTTTTGTACTTACATTCTTCTCTATTTATTCTGCTTCTTATATGGCCACTTGCTTTTAATTTTTCTATTTCTTTTTTATTTATTCTTTCAAATAAATTAAAGAATTTGGTATAGTTTTTCTCACACCATCTTTCTAATTCTTTGGTTTGTAATATTCCATCTTTACTTGCTTTGTACATCATATCGAATAATTCTTTTTCTATTGGATCATCAAATGTTGGGTTAAGTGTTAAGTCAATAGTACTGGTGTATTTATTAAATATGCCTTTCTCTTCACTATGGAAAACTACTTTGCCATTTTTTACCCATTTTAAAATTATTGCTCCAAATATGTTTGTTTCTTTATATTCTTTATATATATTTTTATTTAGTTTGGTTAATATATTGGCATAATAGATATCTTTATTACATGGTATTTCTCGATATAATGGTATTGTTTTGGTTAATATTGTTTTATTGCCTATATATCCATATTTGTTTTTGCTATTACCAAGTATAGCAATTATAAATATAAGTAAAACTAAAAGGAAAGGAAATAATCCAGATATAATTGTTATTATTGTTGTTATAATATTTTGTTTTGTTTCATTATATTGTTTTGCTCCTTTGTTTGCCATGGTTAGATAATCACTAAAAGTTTTATCCAATACTATACTTGAAGTAAATGTATTCTTTGGAAATTTTACTAATATTGTCATATATTCACTACTACTAACAGTATTTTCTGAATCCATTTCTATATATCCATCATATACGTAAGTAGGTGCTCCGGATTTACCATATCCCCATACATCTAGTGTATCTGGGTAAGAGAAGTCACTATGTATCTTTATATATACTCTTGATGGTGATGGGTTATAGTTATATGGAAATAGGGTCCAATATATCATTTGATATTCATCAGATGTATTTACTACAAAATTTGTTATATCATATGATAATGTATATGTATTCTTTCCATACTTGCTTATTCCAAAGCATAGTTCAATTCCATTATCTATGTAGTGAATACCATTAACATATGCTTTTGATTCGAATGAGGCATTTATGTTATAATTATCTACATAGGTATAATTTATACCATTTAGTGATACTTTGAAGTTTTCTATACTGCTTTCTCCTAAATTGTAGTATGGCTTATAGCCTTCGGTACCTTGAGATAAATATGTATCCCATTTTTCTGTTACATGAGCAGTACCATTGTTATCTACATATATGTCCATATTTATATTTGATATTTCATTAGCAGAGATTATTGTTGGTATTAGTGTTAATACCAAGGTTATTATTATTTTTTTCATTATTCACTCCCTTATAGAAAAAGGACTATTATAGTCCTAGAATTTAACTTGTGGTGCTTCTTTATCTTTTTCATCAGTTTTAAAGAAGTCTATTTTGCCAAATTTGAACATATTAGCTATAATATTTGATGGGAATTGTTCTCTTAGGTTGTTGTATACTAATACTGTATCATTATAGAATTGTCTTGCATAACTAATTTTATCTTCTGTTTCTTTTAAGTCACTTTGTAATGATTTAAAATTTTCATTAGCTTTTAAATCAGGGTATGCTTCTGATAAGGCAAATAACTTATTTAAAGCCGCTGTTACTTGATTAGATGCTTCTAATTCTTCATTTATTCCATTAGCAGTAGTCATTTTATTTCTTGCTTCTATTACTTCTGTTAGGGTTTTTTCTTCATGCTTTGCATAGCCTTTTACTGTTTCTACTAAATTTGGTATTAAGTCTATTCTTCTTTTTAGTTGAACTTCTATTTGAGCAAATTGATCATTTACTTTATTTTTTGCATTTACTAATTTGTTGTATATGCCAATACCATAAAATACTAGTAGTAAAATAATACCTATTATGATTATAATTATTATTGCACCTGTATCCATTATATCTTCTCCTTTCTTATACTATAGTAATTGTATCATACTTTATTATCTTTGTAAATTCTTTATTTGTTTATTTCTCTTTTTATTATACTACCCGCTGCTATAATAGCATCGCTACTAGCGGTTATTAGCTGATATGTATTCTTTTTTGTTACATCTCCTATAGCATAGATATAATCTATGTTTGTCTTCATTTCATTGTCTACAATAATATAGTTATCTTCTTTCTCTACTTTGAATATATCGCTATTAGGTATACTTCCAATACATAAGAAGATACCATCTGCTTTTATTTTTTTATTATTATCTAGAGTTACTCCTATTAATTTGTTATTCTTTATATTGTATTTTATAACATTAGAATTAAATATTTGCTTTATATTCTTAGTAGTATTTACTTTATCTATTAGTATTTTTTGAGCCCTATAAGAAGTCCCTCTATGTATTATCGTAACTCTCTTACATATATTAGATAAATATAATGCTTCACTAATAGCGGAAGATGATCCACCTACAACTATTACTTCCTTATCTTTATAAAAAGTTCCATCACATAAAGCACATGTACTTATTCCTCTTCCTAAGTATTTATCTTCATTTTCTAATTCTAATAATCTTGCTCTTCTTCCTGTTGCTATTATTAAATAGTCAAAATTAATATCATTATCTATTATTTTGTTTTTTAAATCTATTTTTTCTATGTTTCTATATATATATTCTATTTCTAATTGTTTTGTTTGATTATATATATTTACTGCTAAATCTGGACCTGATATTTCACTAAAACCTGGATAGTTTTCTATACTTGGAATTATATTTAATGTTCCTCCTGGAGTATTATTTTCAATAATTATAGGAGTTAATCCTCCTCTTTTTAAGTATATACTAGCGGTCATTCCTGATATTCCAGAGCCTAATATTATTACTTTAGTTTTTTTCATACCTTCCTCCTTGTTATTTTATATATTAATATAATACCTATTATTATGATTATTATTGATACTATTTGACTTATTCTAAATACTCCTAAGTATAAACTATCTGTACGCATACCTTCTATTACTAGACGTCCTATACCATAGTATATACAGTATATGGAAAGTAAGAGTCCCTTCTTTTTGTATTTTGTTTTATTTCTTACTATTATTAGTATTATAAAGCCTATTAAACACCATATTGATTCATATAGAAATGTTGGTATATAATATGCTCCATTTATATACATACCTTCTATTATAAAGTCAGGAAGATGCATGCTTTTTAATGTATTTAGATCTGTTAGCATACCATGGGCTTCTTTGTTTATGAAGTTACCCCATCTACCTATAGCTTGTCCTAATATTAAATATGGTACTAAGGTATCCATAGTTAATAATATATCTTTTTTCTTTTTTTTAGCATAATATACTATAAAGATTACTCCAAAGATTACTGCTCCATATATGGCTAAGCCACCTTCCCATATTCTAAAAATACTTAGTATATCACCTTTGAATAAATCAAAGTTAAAAATAACGTAATATACTCTTGCTCCTAGTACTCCTATTGGGGCTAAATAACATACTAAGTCTGTTATATATTCTTTACCTAGTTTATTTTTATTTGCTTGTATTCCCGCTAATAATAGTCCTATTATAATAGCTAATACTATTAAAAAGGAATAGTAGTATATTTTTATAGGTCCTAAATTTATAAGTATTCTGTCCATAAATATTCTCCTCTTATGTAAAAGAGATGGATATTTCATAGTATCCATCTCTTTCTTTTATTTAGTACTAATAATTATCTCTATCTCTTAAGAAAGGAGGTATATCTAAATCATTATCTATGTCATCGGTTCCTTCTCTAAAGATTTCTTCTCTATTTGTTGAACTAAAACTATGATATAATGGTTCACTTTGATTTTCAAAGCCTGTAGCTATTACTGTAACTATTACTTCATCATTTAAGTTTTCATTTATTACAGCTCCAAAGATAGTATTAATATCAGTATTAGCGGCAGTTCTAATTACTTCAGCAGCTTCTTCTACTTCAAATAATGTTAATGAAGAACCTCCTGTTACGTTTATAATAGCATCAGTAGCACCATTTATTGATGTTTCAAGTAGTGGTGATGATACGGCTTGTTTAGCTGCTTCTACCGCTCTATTTTCTCCTGAACCTACTCCTATTCCAATAAGGGCATTACCTCTATCTTTCATTACGGCTTTTACATCAGCAAAGTCTAGGTTTACTAATCCTGATACTGCTATTAAATCAGATATTGATTGTACACCTCTATGAAGTACATTATCTACTTCTCTGAATGCTTCAAGCATTGGAGTTGATTTATCTATTAATTCTCTTAATCTATCATTTGGTATAACGATTAATGTATCTACATGTTTTTTTAGTTCGTCTAAGCCACCAACAGCTTGACTCATTCTCTTTTTACCTTCAAAGCTAAATGGTTTAGTAACAATACCTACGGTTAAGGCACCTAAATCTTGTGATATTTCTGCTATTACTGGAGCAGCACCTGTACCAGTTCCACCACCCATACCACATGTTACGAATACCATATCAGCACCTTTTATGGCTTCTTCTATTTCGGCTTTTGACTCTAAAGCAGCTTCTCTTCCTATTTCTGGATTTGCACCAGCACCTAAGCCATCTGTTAGTTCTCTTCCTATTTGTAATTTGATTGGAGCTAAAGAATTATTTAATACTTGCAAATCTGTATTGGCAACGATAAATTCGACACCTTTTAGTCCAGATTCAATCATTCTATTTACAGCGTTGCAGCCGCCTCCCCCTACACCAATTACTTTAATTTTTGCTAATTGATCCATTTCTAAACCAAACATATTATTCATTTCTAATCCTCCTTAGTACCAATAAAATTTCCAAATATTTTGGTAACTTTCATTTTGCCCTTTTTATTCTTGTTATTTGGATTTATAAGCTCGTCCTCTTCTTCTTTATCTATCATAGAGTATTCTCGCCCTCTAGTAGACATCTTACTATTAAAATACTTTATCATACCTACTGATGTTATATATTTATTATCTCTAACACCTAATGTATCCTCTGTATATATTATAACATCTTTTCCTAGAATTTCGTAAACTAAATTTTTAAAGGCTTTTATTTCGGTTAATCCTCCTGTTATTACTATATAAGAAATATTTTGTTTTGTCAATAGTAATATTTGTTTCCTTGCTAGCTTTAGTATTTCTGCTAAGCGATCCATAACTATTTCAGTAACTTCAATTTGATTTAATTTAATTACTTCTCCCATAGTGTTTTTTACTTCTAAGGAATCATTTAAGGCTATGAATCTTTTATGACTTGATGCAAATTTTTCTTTTATTTCTCTTGCATCAAAGATACTTATATTAAACATATATGCTAAATCTTTATCTATGTTTATACCACCTAACTGGATTGTTTCAGTATTCATAAGTTTTCCTTTATTATATACTGATACATTAGTAGTTTCATGTCCTAGGTTAATGATGGCTCCTACTTTTTTATCTAGGTTTTTATTACCTACTTCAGCATAGTCACACAGCCCTGAGATAGTTATATCTACTACATCTAAGCCTGCTCCTTCCATTACGGATAATACTGAATATATATTTTTTTTAGGGGCTGTAATCATTATACCTTTCATAGATAGTTTTTTTCCTTTTTTCCCTATAGGGGAAGTTACTTCTTCATCATCTATAGTAAATATTAGTGGTACTACTGTTATTAGTTCATAGTCTTCTTTTATCTTACTATATACAGAGTTTTTTATTACTTTATTTATATCTTCTGTATCTATTAGTCCATCTTCATCTAATATATTTACTTCTCCTGTTACAATCATAAATTTTGTATTGTAATCAGGTACATTTACTATTACTTTTTTTACTTCTATACCTAGTATATTATTTAATTCTTTAATACCATCTTTTATTGAATTTATGGCTAAATTAGGATCTATTATTAAACCTTTTCTTATTCCTTTTGATTTTTGTTCACATCTTGAGAGTACGTTTAATTTATCATTTAAGTATTCTCCTGTTATGAATTTAATTTTATCAGATCCAATATCTATAGCAGTATATATTTTCTTCACGATATCGACTCTCCCTAAAATAATACAATATAATTATAACAAAAAATAAAGAAAATGTATATATTTTTCTTTATTATTTTAATTATTTATTCATCTCATACTTTGTTATTCGATGTATTATTTATTATATTTATGTATTATGGATTTAATTTATATGGATTACTTTTTGTACCAAGTGAACCTTCAACAATAGTTTCAGTAGAATTTAAAAAGAGAGTTGGGGCGACCTCATTCGCATACTCGGAGCTGTAGGCGAGGCCGGCGCTGCCCCGCGAGTTCACACCCCACACATAATTCCAACCCCCAGAATATGGTGTTAATAAACAGCCATAACTTGTACCTAATATGGACTTCATCCAGTTATTACTTGTACATGTACTATCATCATAATAATACAATTTTTGACTGCAAGAGTTAAAATCTGTTGCATATCCATAATCACTAGGATATGCTAGTGCTATTTTTCCAGTCCATGTTGTGTTTCTTCCTGAATATACTGTAGTTCCTCTTTCATGGCCATATATTTCATTTGAATATATACTTGAATCATCCCATCCCCCTGTATTCCATATTACTCCTTCAATCATATTTCTTGTGGTATCATTCTTGATACCTGTGCTTGAAAAGTCGCAGGATTCCGTTGCATTAGATTTTCCACTATAACAGGTACCAGAACCACTGTTATAGTAGAGGCTTCCACCTACGCTTTCACTCTCATAGCCTGGATTAAGTAGTTTCATTAAGTCTGCTTGACTCCATTCATTTACTCCATATCCAGAGTATACCCCTGATGCTGAAGTATCCCATGAATAACTTCCTATCTGTTCGTTTCTTATTATCTTTACTTTACCATCAAATACTCCTATTATTCTCCATAGTTCACAGTTAGTATCTGGATACTCTTCACAATTAAAATATATATAATTATTTGGACTTGCTCCATAGTATCTTATATTACCTCCATCTAAAGATGTAGTTGTTCCACCTAATCTATCATTCATTAGATTTACTGAAGAAGCATAGTTATATGCAATACTATTATTAGTAACAGTACTTTTACTAGCATTAGTATATAAATTAGTTATGTAATCTACTAAGAGAGTTTTCTTTTCATTTATAGTTATTAATTTCATATAGTCTGGTAAGACTATATTATCCTTACTTGAAGATACACCCACTGTTAAAGATATATCATCAGAAGTATTATTAACTATCTTTATGTTTATAATACCAGAAGAAGATAAAGTTCCACTAGGTTCTATATCAGTACTATTATTTTTAATAGTATAAAAAGTTAAATCAGTATCATCACCATCATATATATACCAAGAAGCATAATTAATACTAGATATATTAGTATTATTACTTACATTAAACTTAATAGTTTTACTCTCTTTGCTACTTAAAGTAATATCAAAAGATTCAAATACATTACTACTATATGTTAAATTAGAAGATAAACTAATAGGATTATCTATATTACTAGTAGAGGTAAACATAGCATATGATGAACCTATACCAAGTATTATTAAACCAATAGATATAACCAATATTAAATATATATTCTTAATAGATATCTTCTTCATATTCTATTCCCCCTAGAGCATGAGAAAGAACTAATATTTCTATTAGTTATAGTTCTATATATTATATGGTATTTTAGTCTAAAACACGAACAAGTGTTTGGTAAAATTGCCCCCCCTGATTAACCTCTGGTTAACTTTTATCATTTTTATTACCTACTTTCTTTGTTTTATTTGTTTCTATTGATACTCTTTGTACTAAGCCTAATACTATCATAAGGCACATTGCATAACTTCCTCCATAGGATAGAAACGGTAGTGGTACTCCTGTTAAGGGGATTACTCCTGTTACTCCTAGAAGGTTTATCATTATATGGCTAAGTAAGTATATAAATACTCCATAAGATATAAGGCTATTTCTTAAGTTAGTGGCTCTTTTAGCTATTGTTATTATTCTATATAGTATAAACATATATGCTAATATTATTATTATTCCTACTATTAAACCCCATTCTTCCACTATGATGGGAAAGATAAAATCTGTATATGATTCTGGAAGATATAAGTATTTTTGTGTTGATTCTCCCAGTCCTTCTCCTTTTAATCCGCCATTTTTAAATGCTATAAAACTATTACATAGTTGATATCCAGATTTTTCTTGATATCTTTCACAGGGATCTAAGAAGTTAAATCTCTCTAATTGATAGTCTTTTAGAAAACTTCCTTTAGTGGTTATTAATACTAAGGCTACTACTAAGATACCTCCTATTATTATTTTACTTAGTATACTACGATATTTTCTATTTACTGGTACTGCATAAAACATAAGTATAGCAATTAGCATTATTATAAAGGCTGTTCCCATATCTGGTTGTATTAATACTAAAGCTGCTATTAGGGTTACTAATATAATTGGTTTTATAAATATCCATTCATTATCTAGTTTTTTTATATTTTTTTCATAATATACTGCTAAGAAAATTATAACTGCTATTTTAGCAAATTCAGATGGCTGAATAGCAATTGGTCCTATTCTATACCAGCTTACAGCATTATTTGCATTATGTCCATATACTAGTAATCCTATTAAGAGGACAAATATTATAAATAATATAAACCCATATATTTTTTTGTAATTTTTAGTGGGAAATATAAGCACCATAAAGAATATGATTGTACCTACTGATAGAAATATTACTTCTCTTATAAAATAATGATATAAGCTATAATTATAACGCATAAATGATTCCATAGAGGATGCACTTTGTATCATTATTAGTCCAAATATAAAGAAAATAATTGTAGTTATTAATAGTGGTTTATCCATTTTTTGAAATAATTTCTTCATATCTTGTCTCCCTATATTAATAATATCATAAATATTTGTTTTTGAAAATATTTTTTATTACATTTTACATATATTGATATAAAGAAATAAA
>CAVCHK010000032.1:0-2121 GCA_963601985.1 Paludibacteraceae bacterium | reverse complement strand
GTTAAATGCCTATGTTTATTTCTTTACTACTACAATATTTCTAGAAGATATATCTATCTTTTTAATTAGTTCTTCTAATTGTTCATATTTTAATGATTTTATTACTTCTATTGGATTATCTTCTAATTTGTTATCATAGATTATATTGTCTATTATTATATCGTTTACAGCCTCTACTGATTCAAATGCTAACATTTCATTACTTATTAATACTTTCTTTTTTCTTTCAAAGTCTTCTTTAGATACTTCTAGTTTTTTTAATCTTTCTTCTAATTTTTCTTTAAACTTTTCATAGTTTGTTGTTTCATTTATTAGTGTAATTAGGATATGGGTTTTTGCATTTAATAGGCTTACATAAGTTGTATTGGTTATTATACTACTTTGTTTTAATTCTTCATCAAAAAGACTAGTTTCATCAAATAGTGTAGTAAATAATATATATAAGTATAAATGTAGTTTTCTTCTTGTTAGTTCTATCTTTTTAGTCGGTATTTTTAAATTATATGCTATTTTTGGAATATTAGTAGGTAATTTTATTACCTCTTCTTTTTTGTATACTTCATCTTTTTCTTCTACTTTTTTTACTTTTATTTTTTCTAATTCTTTGAATTCTTTATTTGCTTGATTATCTTTTATTAATTTCATTATTTTTTCTGGATTGAAAGAACCTGATACTACTAAAAACATATTTGATGGATGATAGAATGTTCTGTAGCAGATTTCTAAATCTTCTTTGGTTATTTTTGTTATATCACTAACTCTTCCTATAATACTATCTCGATATGGATTTGATATAAAAGCATTATATCTTGTTTTTTCTATTAATACTTCATTTGGTCTATCTTCATACATATGAATTTCTTCAGTAATAATTCCTTTTTCTTTTTCTACTGATTCTTCTGTTAAATATATATTTTGTACATAATCTAATAAATAATTTATATTTTCTTCTAAGGCTTCAGTAGCATAAAATAGATATGTAGTATTTCTAAATGTTGTATAGGCATTACATATTGAGCCTGATTTAGCAAAGAAATCCATAGGTTGTGGTTCTTCTTTTTCTTCGAATACTTTATGTTCTAGGAAATGAGCTATTCCTTTAGGATATGTTTGCATTTTATTTTGTCCAATAGGGACAAATTCATTATATATAGAACCATATTTAGTAGTAAAAGTTACATAATTGGTATGAACATTATCTTTATTATAAAGATATACTTCCATACCATTATTTAGTTTTTCATAGTATATGTATTCATTTATATCTTTTAATTTTATCTTTTCCATTATTCACTCTCCTTACTCTCTAGAGTTAAGATGGTATGAAGAGAGACTTTTTTGCTTACTTTTATTATATCGTTTTTGGTTATCTTGCTTATATTTTCTATACGTTCTTCTTCATTTGGAGTACCTACTAGTACTTTAGAAAATTGTGTATTTATAATTCCCATAGGTTCATCCGTTGATGATTTTATAGATGATATAATGGTGTTTTTTGAGGATGATATAATATCTTCTTTTATCTTACCTTCACTTATATTCTTTAAAATCTTTTTAGTTAATTTTATTGTCTTATCAATATTTTCTTTTTCTACTCCAGAATTAATAATAATTATATTATCATATGCTTTTACACTTGAATTAATGTAATAGCAGTAACTGTTTTTTTCTCTTATATTTTCAAACAGCATAGAAGATGATGATCCTCCTAAAATCTCATTATATAGTTTTATGGTATATCTTCTTTCATATTCTGTAAGATCGTTTAGACTAATTAGCATTATTAATTGTGATTGATTTACTTTATCATACATACGATATCTTACTATTCTTTTTCTTTTAGGAAGAGAATCTATTAATAGGTTTTTGTTTTCTTTTTTGAATGTTGTTACTTTAAAGTATTCTTTAAAAATATCTTTTATTTGATTAGTATCAAAATCTCCTAAGATGAATATATCTATTTGATCTTCTTTTAGTACTTTTTGATAATATTCATATAGATTCTTTCCATTTATATCTTCTAGATCATCTATATAACCAAAGGTGTTATATGAGTATTCTTTATCTTTTATTTTTTCCATAAGTGATAAAATGGCATATTTTATCTTATTATCTTTTAGT
>CAVCHK010000031.1:0-2952 GCA_963601985.1 Paludibacteraceae bacterium | reverse complement strand
TAATACGCCGACATATGCTACATTAAAGGTATCAGAACTTAATGTAATATTATTATCTAATTTTTTAATGTTGATTCCGTGTTCTATAACTTTAATGTTTATTTCAGGATATATTTTGTTGATTCTATTTTTTGTATCTTCAGATGGAGTTATAATTGTTTGCATACTAGTAAATAATCTTTCCCAATCTTTATGCCAATCATCTAGAATATTATTATTTATTTTCATGGTTAAAGCTAGACAATTTTTACAGTTTTTATTTTTTATATTATCACAATATGTTGTGCCTTCATATAACATATTTATTGTTGGGCATATAGAATAAAAGTCGTGTAATGTAATAGAAGCATTTAATTTGTATTTTTTTATTATATCTACAATATCAAAATAATGATTTATCATATGGTGAATGTGAATATCAGTAATTCCTAATGCCTCCACTATATCTGAAAGCATACTTTTATATTCTTCATTATATCTAGGTAATATACTTAGTTTATTAATACTTTTTAATTTAATAGTACATTCTGTGTTTTCAAAATAAGAATATAATTTATAAATACCATCTTTATATGATAAAATATGAAAGTTAAAATCTTTTCTTAAGTAATTTACAATATCTTTAACGTGTAATGTTGTGCCTCCTGTGGATGTCTCCCAGTCATGTATCAATATTAATATATTCTTTTTATTTTGTAAGTTTGTTGAATATAGAATATTTTTACCAATATATTTGACTGGATATCGTTTACACCACTCTTTTAGTTTTGTTTCATATACAGGATATCTTTGTATTAATATTTTTTCGTGTTCTTGACATAGTTTTTCTTTCTTTTCATTAAATGATTGGCTCTCTTTATGATATACAATTACATTATCACATAATAGATTTCTATAGCCATAATCTAAGCATCTAAATGAAAAGTCATTTTCTTCTCCATATCCTTTACCAAAAGTCTCTTCATCAAAAAAACCAATAGTATTTAATACTTCTCTTTTTATATACATGCAAAAGCCATGTGCAGTTGGTAATTCTGGATAATCACAATATGAACATTTTTCTACCACATCTGCATATTCATCAAAACTTAAATTTTTAGGTATATCATTTTTCTCAAGTCCTTTTGGAACAGAGGCTAAAGTTGCATTATTTGATAATGCGGTAACTGTGGCTACTTTTTCTCCACTATAAGCACATTTTTTCATATTTTCTAACCAATTTTTAGAAACTTCGGTATCACTATTTAATAATATTACATCGTTATCAGAGTATTTCATTCCTTTATTTACCGTACCTACAAATCCTAAATTATTTTCATTACTTAACAGAATTATATTTTTGCTTTTATTTTTATCTTTAAATTCATTAAGTAGTGGTAGAATGTTTTTGTCAGTACTTTTATCATCTATTAAAATTAATCTATTTTCTTTTAAATCAGTATTTTTAATAACAGTTTCTATACATTCGTTTACGGCATTATAAGCATTGTATACGGGTATTATAACATCACATTTCTTCATTTTTCTACAACTCCTCTGCAAATCTTTTTTTACATTTTTGAAATATTAAATATCCAATTATTAATATACCAATACATGTTATAAATAATATTAGAACATTGGTTATATTAGGTAATTGTTTATCATATAATATTGTCCTATAATAACCTAAAATATGAAACATTGGATTTAATTTGAATATTGGTAAATATTTTTCTGGTATCATATCAGCTGAATATACTATAGGACATAAATAAAACATTAACATCATAAATATATTAATAATATATTCTACATCTCTTACATATACGGTAATAGATGAGAATATAAAGGCAAGTCCTAATTGAAGTATATATTGCATAATTATTATTAATGGCAATACTAATACTGAAGTTCCTATTCCTATGCCGCTTATTAACAAGGCAAATATTACTATTATACCAGTTATTAGAAAGTTAAGTAAATTACTAGTAGCGGTACTAATAGGAAGTATTTCTCTAGGAAAATATACTTTTTTAATTATACCTCCATTTGCTACGATAGATGCTGCACTTTGAATAATAGTAGAGTTAAAAAAAGTCCATGGCATAAGTGCTACGATTAAAAATATGGTATAATTATCAACATTTACTCTCAGTATGAATGGAAATACTAAAGCATATATTAATAATTGGAATAATGGATTTAAAAAACTCCATAGAACTCCTAAAAAGGACTTCTTATATTTTCCTCTAAATTCTTTCTTTATTGAGGTTTTTAAAAATTCTCTATAGTTATATAATTCTTTAAATATTTGCATTTTAACCACATACCTTTTCATATTCTTTTAATACATTGTCTGTTTTTCCATCCATAGCTATCATGCCATCTTTAAGCCAGATTGCTCTATCGCATAAAAATTTTACTGAATCAGATGAATGTGATACAAATACTATAGTTTTACCACTTTTTTTCAATTCAATCATTTTATTCATACATTTTTCTTGAAAATGTTGATCTCCTACTGCTAGTATTTCATCTATAAGTATTATATCAGCATCAACATTTATAGCAACTGAAAATGCAAGTCTCATATACATACCAGAAGAATATGTTCTTATTGGGGTATCTATAAATTCTTCTAATTCAGAAAACTCTATTATTTTGTCTAATCTATCATCTATTTCTTTTTTTGTTAAGCCGAATATTGAAGCATTAAAGTATATATTCTCTCTTCCTGAAAAGTCAGGATGAAAACCTGCTCCTAATTCTAGTAATGATGATACTTTGCCATTTACTTTTATTGTACCTTTAGTTGGATAGATTATTCTTGTAATTAGTTTAAGTAAAGTACTTTTACCAGAACCGTTTACTCCTATTAAGGCAACTGTTTCGCCTTTTTTTATATTTATATTTATATCCTTTAAAACATTTCTTATTTCTTTGTTATTTTTATTATATCTTATTATTTTT
>CAVCHK010000030.1:0-8577 GCA_963601985.1 Paludibacteraceae bacterium | reverse complement strand
CTATAATTGTTACTATTTGTGCATTTGAAAAGGAGAAAATTGCTCATAAATACTATGAGTATACTATTGATAAGAAATATTCTAAAATCGTGGTTAATGAGTATTATAAAGAGGATAATTTTGATTATGTTGATAATCGTATTGATACTAGTATTAGGAATAAAAAGGATTTGATTGATTCTATTTATTATGCTATTAATAGTGGTAGTGATTATATTGAGAAATATATTGATATTAGTTATACTAATTATAGTAGTGATATTGAAGCTTTAACATATAATAATGGTATTTCTTTTAAGAATGAGGTATCTATTCTTAATAATTTTGTTCATCCTTATAATAGTTCTAATAATATTAAGATTAATTATGGTGGAGAGTATAAGATTGGTATTTCTGTTAGTAGGGCATATTCGGATGAGGAAATTAGTGAGATTAATTCTTTAGTGGATAGGATTCTTAGTGAGAAGATTAATAATAGTATGCCTTCTAAAGAGAAGATTAAGGTTATTCATGATTATATTATTGACCATACGGAGTATGATAAACTTAAATATGATAATAAAAATGATAATACTTATAAATCTAATACGGCTTATGGGGTTCTTATAGAGGGATATGGTACTTGTAATGGTTATGCTGATGCTATGGAAATATTTTTGGATAAGTTTAATGTTATTAATTATAAGATTAGTAATGATGAGCATATTTGGAATTTGGTTTATTTAGATGGTAAGTGGTATCATTTGGATCTTACTTGGGATGATCCTATTAGTGATATTAATATTAATAGGGATACTTACTTTTTGATTGATACTGAGACTTTAGAGAAGATTAATGATGGTACACATAGTTTTGATAAAAGTATTTATAGTGAAGCTTAGGGTTCTTTTAGTATTCTTATTATATATAGAATGGAACCTAGGAAGGCACATATTATGTCTTCCATAGTATCGTATAATCCGATATCGATATAGCCTCCATACTTTTCTATGTAGTCTATATTATTTACATAAAGGGATGTTATCTCTTTTTTTTCTAGTTTATTATCCTCACTTAATAATGATGAGGTTATGGTGGTTATGATGGTGTCTTTTTGCATATCTTTATTTAATACTCTATCGATTGTGAATTCGGTTATTTCCCATATTGCAGCGATAGATAAAGATAGTGATATGGCAAATATTATTTTGAGTTTTTTGTTTGGTTTTTTAGTTAATTTATTTAGTATTGTCAGGGATAAAGCTGCCATTAGAAATGATGATAGTGTATGTATTACATCATCATAGTAGTTTGATGTGTCATATAGGTTTAGTAGTACTCCTCCTAACTGGGCTAATAGAAGGAAGATGTATATTAGTATTTGTAGTTTGTATGTATAGTTTAATTTCTTTTTTGTATAGTCCGCTAGAAGGAGGAGTATTAGAGTTAATAGTAATGTAAAAATAGTAGTAATATTTGTATATTTTATGGATATAAATATACTTATTACTACTATTAACTTTATTATTGTAAATATTTTATTTATCATTATCTCACCTATCATAATTATATGATTGGTTATAGTATTTTATTTTTCTAATTCGGTTATTTTTGGTAATGATGTAAAATCGTTATCTAATATACGAAAGCTATTTTGGTATATTACTTTGTCTAGTGTTACATCTACTTTGTAATAGTCGTTTGATACTATTACTGTTTCGTTTGTTAGTTCTATTTGGGTATAGGTATCATTTTCTTTATCGTAGTATTCTAAGAGATTTTGATATGAGCAGTTTACATAAGACATTGGGCTTAGTTTTATTTTGGTGTCTTTTACTTGTAATTCTGTTTCTTCTGGGAAAAAGTATAAATCTACTCCATCATAATAGAAAACATGATCTAGTGGTTTATTTATATTTTTTTGATTTAAGTAGTATAATCCATTTTTTTTATATAGTTCCGCTAGGGGGGATGTAATATATACTTTGTCTTCTATGGGGATAACTATTAGCATTTCTTTTGGGAATATAACGTTATCTTTATCTTTTATATAGATTGGTATGCTGCTTAGATTTACTACTTCATCTTTAGGATTAAAGGCTAGGATAACGTCTTTTTTATTTCTTGATATAATAGATGTGTATTCTAATTTGGCCTTGGAAAAGTACTGGTATACTTCTATTTCTTTACTTGTTGCATATCTATTACTTTTATATTCTTTAGTATATAGTAATACTGCTATTAGGATAACTACTATTAGGAATATGGGTATTAATATATTATATTTTTCTTTTATGAAATTTTTCATTCTTTCACCTCTTAATATATAAATTTATAGCTTGAATTTAAGTCTTCTATTATATCGTTATCTGATTTTATATTTGTTAGTTTTAGCTCTATGTTATCTCCTTCTATTAAGGAAATATTACTGCTTCCTATAGTATTGCCATTTAGGGTTATTTCTTCTGTTTTTACTACTTCATTATTTTTTATTATTGTTAGTGTAGCTGATGTTAAGGGGTATGTATTGTCTGATGTAATTAGGTAATCTATTTTGTTTTTGCTTGTTCTTGTTACTTTTAGGGATATTGTTGGCTTCTTTGTTGTTATTTTTTGGTTGTCGAATGTTTCTGTATGTAAAGTGTTATTTTCATCTATATAACTATATTTGAACGTTAGTTCATAGGTTGTACTAGGAAGAATATTACTACTTATTTCATAGGATGTTTCATTACTACTTAAATATATTGTATCTATAGAAGATGTGTTTTCTTTTTTTATTTCCATATAAACAGATGTGTATTCTTTTTTAGGGTCGTATATTACGTAGTCTACTTTTATTTTATTTATTGTAGAAGTTAGAGCAATAATTGATGTTCTTTTTGTGGCTTTTTTGGCTTCTTCAATAATAGTTTGTTTATTTGTTTGGGTATTAGTGGTATTATCTTCTTTAGTTGTGTTGTCTTCAATGGTGTTTATGCCATCTGATGTATTAGTTGTTTCTTCATTTTCTTCTGGTATTAAGTCTTCTTTTGTATAGTTATTAGTGGATCCTATTATTTTTTTTAGATCTATTTTGTCACTTCCAATAGTTAGTATTTCATTTGCTATATCAAAGGTATAATTTGATGTTACTAGTATAGTATTTGAGAATGTTTTTAGGCTTACTTTGTGATTTGTTAGGGTAGCATTACCTACTTTATCTAATTCTACTAATAGGAAATCTGTTGTTTTTAATAGGCCATCTGTTGAAGATATTTCTTTATCTACTAGTAGGTATTTTCTATCTTCTAGTTTATAGAATTTGGTTAGGGCTGTACTTTTTATTTCTGTTTCTCCACTTGTAATGTTTATTTCATCACTACTTGTTATTTCATAATATTTACCGTATAGTTTTAATATTCCAGATTCTTCGTTATATGTAATAGCGGTATTTCCAAGTAGAGTTTGTTTATCTTCTATTAGGTAGTATTTTTTATTCCATTTTGTTTTGATTATTGAATCTTTAGTGGTTTTTATTATGGTTTTATCTTTATCAAATACTAGGGTATTTATATCTACTTTATATTCGTTTTTATCTCTATTATTGTAATTTTTGATAACAAGAGAAAACATGATAATTATTAGTAGTGATATTGCTAATATTATTCCAATATTTCTCTTATTTTTTATATCATATTTTCTCATTTTTATCTTCCTTTCTATTTACCAGTGTACTTAAATGATTTTGTATCAGTAGTACTATTTCCTATTTTTAATACACTTATATTACCGTTTTTATCTTTATAGTAATATATTAGTTTTATGTTATTATTTAAACCGAATACTTTGTTTTCATCTGTTGGTATTTCTACTGTTGGATATCCATCTTTATCTAGTTTGAATACTAAGTCTGTTCCTTTGGTATTTGTACTTGTACCGATTAATCCTGAACCTACTTTATCTTTTCCTTCAACAGTCATTGAGTATTCTATACCTGTTATGTATTCTTCTAGGTTTATTGCTCCTTTAAATGTTACTAGGACTTTATTATTTGATAGTGCTGTTGGGGTTACTGTTCCTAGTGAGAAACCTAGATCACTTTTTGTAAACTGACTCTTTCTTACTGAAAGAGAATATTCTTTTTCTTCTAATGATACGTTATTTCTATATATATCAGTAGTTATGTGAATATTATAACTTGTATTTGGTAATAGGTTTGTGTATGTTAATTCTATTTGATTTGAACCGTATTTGGTTAAGTCTATTACTTTATTACAGATTTCTTCATTGCCTTCTGGGCATATTGGATTGAAATCATCGTCTTCTAGTTTGATGTATATTAGTCCATCTTTTATTACTTTATCTCTATCTTCTATATTTATGGTGTATTTTAATCCATATATGAAGTCTGTTTGTTTTTGAGTTATTATAGCCTCTTGATTGATTGTGAATTCTGGTTCGTTTAATTCATGATAGTTTTGTCCTGCTGTAATGTTTTTATCATTCATTAATTCTTCAAATAGTTTTAATTCTTTTTGTTTATCGGTTGTTATAGCAGTTACTATAAGGGTATAGTAATCACTTCCATATACTAGGTCTTTATCTGTTATATCTTCGGTGTATATTGCTTTGGTTCCTTTACCGATATTTTCGTTGTTTATGTCTTCATTTGATACTATACCATCAAATATTAAATTGCCTTCTTGATCTTTTACTTCGTATTTGATATTGAAGTTTTTGTTGTTTTTTAGGGTTGTTGTTAATGTCATAGTTCTGTTTAGATATTTTTCTGTAGTGGAGTTTGAGCTATAGGTATATGATACTTTATTTAATATATCTTCTTTAGCTAGTGTTTTAAATGTACTTTGATATTCTACATAGCCTTCTTTATTGTAGTCAAATAGGGCTACTTTTTCTTTAGTTGAATTTTTATTCATATCTGCTAATATCTTGTAGTAATATCTTGTATCTGGATCTAGTCCTTGTATTGTTACTTCATTTTTTAGGCTTTCATAATCTGTTTCTATGGTATCTACCTTGGTATATTCTTCTGTGCATTCTTCTTCAGTACATGTGTTTTTAGTATATACTTCAATATAGAATTTGTATTTACCATCTGTTTTTACGAAGTCACTAGCTAGTGTATCTTCATTTATTGATGTGTATATATTCATTGTAACTCCATTTATTAATGGTGTTATACTTGATGTTGTTACTTTTGGTGTTATACTTGTAAATTTGAATTTATTGTTATCTGTTTGAATAGATACTTTATCTAATACTTTTGGATTTATGGTATATTTTGTACTCTTATCACTAAAGCCATTAAGTGTTAAGTTTGCTATAGCATCTTTTTTGATGAAATCGCCATATTTATAGAAAGTATTTTTGGTGTCATTTACTATATTAGTTGTTGTTATATACCATACGTCACTACTACTTTCTTTTACTTCGTATCCATATATTCCAGTTGGATTTGCTTTAACTGCATAGGAGCCATTTGGGTTTAGATAGATATAGTTTCCTTTACTTGATTGAGATGTCGTTTGGAAGATATATCCTAGATTTTGGGCATTTTTTGCTTCAACTAGGTTTTGACTTTGGAAGTAGTTTCCTAATAGAGATTTTTGATTAAATCCAATGTAACCTGTGTCGTAGAAGGCCTCTAGGGATACTTCTATGTCTTTTCCTTTGAAATCTATGATATCATTGTAGTCCACTATTAAGCATTTGCTTTCATCACAAGTAGAAGTGGTAGTTATTACTTTTTGATATTTATCATCTTTTGTTGTTAGGGTTAATAGATATGCTGATACTCTATCTAAAAAGTTATCATCTGCTAGAATTATTTTTAATCTATTATCAAATTTACTATATTCTAATTTATAACCAATATTATAGTCACTTGCGTTATAGTAGCCATCAAAGTAGTAATCTCCTATGGAAACTTTTGCTTCTTTGTTTGTTTTTGTATTTGCACGCATATAACTTATATTATATATTGATGTATTTGCTAAATTTGTTATAGTAAATGTTTGATTGTTTTCTTTAGTTATTTCTATCTTTTCTATGCTAGTTTCTTCAGTGGTATTTTGACTACTATAAATGTAGTATTTGCCTTCTTCTTTAAATAGGGCATTATCTATATCTTTTACTATATATTTATATGTTATGGTATCTTTTGTACTTGTATATACATACATTTGGAATATTGGATCTTTTTTTACTGAAGTAAATTTATCACTAGTTGGTTTAGTTGATGGGAAGATGGAATCATCTTCGCCATCATTATTGCTATCTATACTTATATCATATGAGAAGGTATATGTATTTCCTCTTCTTAATTTGTCATCTATGGTATCATAGTCTGTTCCATAATCTAGTATAAAGTATGCTGTGTATTTTTCTTCTTTAGTGAAGTCTATTTTGTTTGTTTCTATTATTTTACCGTTTTGATCTGTTGCATAGAAATTTAGTTTTGTTATTGGGTGTTCTCCTTGGAAGTATGTTTCTATTTTTGATTTGTCAAAGATTGCAGTTACTTCGTATGCTCTTATTGTAGTTGAATCTAAGTTGTTATCATAAGTAATACCATATTTTTCTTTTAACTGTTCGTCTTGTAAGTTTTCGTTTGTTATTTCTTTTACTGCTATAGTTGGTTTTTCTACTTCATCTTCTAGAAGTAGCATAGCAGGTGTTTCATAGACGAATTTATTATCTAGGATTTGAAATTTGTTTGTTTCTGATTCATCATAAGCATCTGTTACTTCTAAGGTATAATATCTACTTAGTTTTCCTCCTGATAATTCTCTTAATTCATCTAGTGATTCTATTCCAAAAATATTAGAAGTTAAATTGAATTTTTGATTATAGTATTTTGTTTTTATGTCTTCTGTTTCGGTGATTGTCTTTAGTGGTACTGTCTGTAGGTTGTTTTTGGTATCACCTTTGTATAAATTGAAAGTTACTTTTGATATTTTACTTGCATAATCGCTCTCTTCGTTTGTAGATACCATTTCAGTACTTACATTTATTGGAGTAGTAAAGCTATATGTTTCTTGTTTCCAGTTTTGCATTTGAAGTGCTTCGATACCTTTTGTTCTTACGGTAAATGTTCCTATATATTTATTTGTTTCTAAGCCTTGTCCATTGTGCATATCAACATCTGCGGATACTGTAAATGTATAGGTTGTATTTTGCTTTAATCCTGATAGTGATAGTTTATATTCCATTGTTATTGGATCAAAATTTACGTTATTTATTGCTGGTTTACCGGTAACACCATCACCTTCATATCTGATTATAAAGTTATTTTTTTGACTGAAGCATTCTCTTCCTTCATTTGGTACAGTACAACTTTCATCTTTTATTTTTACTGTTCCTATTATTTGGTTGAAATCTACTAGTTCCTCTGTGAATTCGATAGTTGGTTTTCCTAATACTTGAAAGTAGTCACTAAGTGGGGTTGATATTTCGTTATATTTGTAGTTATCATAGTATTCAACGATTACTTTGTATCTATAGTCTGTTTTTCCTACTAGGTTATTTTCTCCTAGGTTTAGTTTTTGATCTTTTAGGGTATCTGATGTGAATGTATATACGGCAGTAGCGGCTTCTTCATTTTCTTCTTGGATGTCTTCTGCTTTATATATTTCATATGTATACTTGGTTATACTTGAGTCTTCGTCTTGTGGTTCTGTCATTTTTAAGTTAAATGATTGTCCATCGTTATCTACTTCTACTGAGATATCTTTAAGTACTGGTTTGTTTTTTAGGGTTGAGTCTTTTGTAGATATAGTATATACATTGGCATAGTTTGTGTTTTTCATAATTACTGAATCTACTTTTACTTCATACTTAGTATTATGTGTTAAATTATCAAATACTATAGTATTATCAGTTTCATTGTTTATTGTTATTGTTTTTCCTATTTGGTTTCCTTCTATATCATATAGTGATATATTAGCTGATTTTATGTTATTATCGTTTTTAAAATCTAATGTATATGAAAGTGATGTTTGGGTTACTACATTACGAATTAGATTTAGGCTTAAGCTTTCTGTTTTAAATGTTTTTTGGAAATATTGATTGTTATTGTTATCTACTATTTGCATTAGATAATCACAATCTGGTGATAAAGAACTTACATAAATATTTTGTAATTCTTCTGTATTGACTAGTGTTTTTATAAGTTGTTTTTCTCCTGTTGTTAGGTTTGTTAATGTAAATGTTAAATCTCCTTTTATGAAAGATGCTGTATCTATTACTTGGAAAGTTGCATTTAGGCTATTTGCATCTATTTTAGCGGATACTAAGTCTATTGATACTTCTTTCTTTACTACTGATGTTATTTCATTGGTTTGGTTATCATCAGCAGTATTATTTCCTGTTTCATTTGTATTTGTGGTTTGATTATTTTTGCCTTCGCCTTTATCAGATGATTCTCCTTTATTATCTTCTATTTTTACTTTACCTTCAGTTGGTAATATATCTATATTTTCATTTCCATCTATAGTCATTTCAGATAGTGATAGTTTTATCTCATCATTATAGATTACATTTTTATCTCCTAGATTTATTTTGGTAGTATCTCCTATAAAGATAGTGGTTCCATCC
>CAVCHK010000029.1:0-2019 GCA_963601985.1 Paludibacteraceae bacterium | reverse complement strand
GTGTAAGCCCCTTATTAGCCTTTCTTTTCAGACTAATAAAATCATCCAAAAACCCAATAAGAGCATAAGCCAAAAATACAAATAAAACAATAACCAAATTAACAGAATACTCTATCTTACCAGTAAGAAGTAAAAATAAAGTAATACAAAAAGTAGGTATAATAAATATAAGTCCTCCCATCGTAGGAGTACCAGCCTTCCCCCTATGAGCCTCAACATAAACATTAATTCTCTGCCCAGCCTTAAGTTTTTTTAAAAAAGGAATAGCAATAAGACCAAATACTGAAGCACCCATAAACCCAAGCATAAGTGCCAATAACGATTTAGTTAGTGTAAGCATTCTAACTCCCCATTTCCAAATATATTATATAAGTATATTATAACACATCTAATAAAAATAAAATAGTATCTTTTAATTATTTTACAATCTAATGTAAATAATTACTTATTATATTTATATACAATTTTTCTAGCCCTATAAATTTGATTAGAAGTCAAACTATCAATATAATTCATAGGATTAATATTATCACAATCAGAATAAATACTATTAAAACATTCAAGTAAAGAACTATCAATACCTAATTTACATAAATAATCAAGATAACAATAAAACTCCTCTATATCCATATTATTAACATTATCTCCATATAAAAAATTTAAAATAATCATAATATAACAATATAAATCAGTATTATAATTAACCTCATATTTAACAAAATAAGGACTCTCTTCTATAATTTTATATTTATAAGTCTCAAACTTACTAAACAAAGTTCCCACTTGTAAATAACTAGATATCGGACTAATAGAATTAATCTTAGCATCATCTAAATCAATAGTATATAACTTCTTATTAGAAGCAATAAAATTATCTTCGTGTAAATCACCTAAACAAAAATCACTAAGTAAAGGATTCTCTCTCATATACTGCATTTCTTCTAATACATTACCTACGTAAGACAAATACATCTTTTTATCACAAATATTAATATTTTTATCACTTAATACATCGCCAAGATTATTACCATTTATATAATCCATAGCCATATACAAATCTCTATTATCAAGTAATGCCAAAAATTCTGGAATAACAAAATTACTAGGCATCAAACTTTTATATTTACTTAAAAACAAAACCTTACTAATAACCTCATCGCATCTAATAGGATCAATTCTTTTAAGAACCATCTTTCTATTAAAATAATTAACTATCTTCAAATCCCCCGAAGTATTATAACTATCTGTTGCTATATTACTAGTAATCTCTCTGCTTGACATATTAATAATATCCATATATCCCCCTAAAACGACCTATATTATAACATATAAATAACAAAAGTTCAAATTACTAACCTAAATATAACCTAACCTTCTCTCCTTCCAAAGCTCTACTACCACCACTAGGAGACTGACTAATAACAACATCTCCACTACCACTATATTCAACCGAAAAATTCTTAAGCATCGATGTAGCCTCTTTTTTAGATTTACCAACAACATTAGAAACAGTATAATATTTTTTATCATACCACTGATATTTCTTCTCTGTACCACCATCTTGCTTTTCTATATTAAGACTCGTAATAGCATCTTCCATAATATTCTTAACAATAGGAGCACTAACAGTACCACCATACTGTGTAACCCCCTTAGGATTATCAATTGCAAGATATACCACTACCCTAGGATTATTCGCAGGCAAAAACCCAATAAAAGAAACAATATAATTACCCTGCATATATATCCCATTATTAACTTTTTGAGCAGTTCCAGTCTTACCACCAACCCTATAACCATCAATATAAGCATTACGACCAGTACCAAGAGAAACAACAGATTCCAAAGCCATTCTAACCTTTTCACTAGTATTAGCAGTAACAATATTATCCCTAATAATAGTAGGTTTAACCTCTTTAATAACCTCACCAGTCTCATGAACCGCTATTCTCTTAACAATATATGGCTTATATAAAGTACCACCATTAATCGCCGCACTAACCGCTACTACTTGTTGTA
>CAVCHK010000028.1:0-3304 GCA_963601985.1 Paludibacteraceae bacterium | reverse complement strand
CAAAAAATTAATGATAGATATGAAATCATTAAATCAATTGGCGAAGGTGGAATGGCTAATGTTTATTTAGCTAGTGATTTAATATTAGATAGAAAAGTAGCAATAAAAGTATTACGTGGCGACTTATCAAATGACGAAAAATTCATAAGAAGATTCAAAAGAGAAGCCTTATCAGTTTCCAATCTTTCTCATCCCAACATAGTAGAAGTGTATGATGTAGGTGAAGAAGATGGTAATTACTATATAGTAATGGAATATATTGAAGGAAAAACCCTAAAACAATTACTTCAAAAAAGAGGAGCATTAACACTTCCAGAAGTAATAGACATAATGCTACAATTAACAGATGGTCTATCCCATGCTCATGAAGCATATATAATCCATCGTGATATCAAACCACAAAATATTATGATTGAAGATAATGGTATGATAAAAATAACCGACTTTGGAATCGCTATGGCCTTAAATTCAACGCAACTTACCCAGACAAATTCAGTAATGGGGTCAGTTCACTACCTACCTCCCGAGCAGGCAAATGGCAAAGGATCCACTATAAAAAGTGATATATATTCCCTAGGAATATTAATGTATGAACTACTAGCAGGATCAGTACCATTTAAAGGCGATACAGCAGTAGAAATAGCACTTAAACATATGAAAGAAAAAATACCAAGTATCAGAAAACAAAACCCAACAATACCACAATCAGTAGAGAACATTGTCATAAAAGCAACCGCTAAAAATCCTAAAAATAGATATGACAGTGTAAGAGAAATGTATTCTGATTTAAAGACAGCAATGGAAAGAACAAACGAAAAAAGAATAGTATTTGAATACCCTGAAAACGACTTAGAAGAGACAAAAGTAATAGCCCCTATAAAAGAACCTAAAAAGGTAGTAGAAAAACCAGAAGAAAAAGAAGAAGAAATAATTTCAGAAGAAAAAAGCAAAAACAAATTACCAATAATTCTAGCAGCGGTACTTCTAGTTATCCTAATAGCACTATCTGTTATATATTTAGTTATATCAAATCACGATGTAAAAGAAGTAAAAGTACCAGATGTAGTAGGATTAACAACTGAAGAAGCAATAAAAGAATTAAAAAAACAAGGCTTATCATATACAACTAAATCCGAAGAAAATGAAGAAGTAGAAGAAGGAAAAGTAATAAGAACAGAACCTAAAAAAGGATCTACTAAAGTAAAAGGAAGTACAGTAACAATAATAGAATCATCAGGTAAAGAATTCATAACACTTGAAGATTACACAGGACAAAATTACTATGAAATAAAAGGAAAACTAGAAGCAAAAGGTATCAAAATAGAAATGAAAACAAAATCAGTTGAAAATGCCCAAGAATATAAAGATAAAGAAGACTTAATAATTGATCAAGAACCAAAATACAATAAAGAAGAAGAGACAAAACTATATAAAAATGATACCGTTATTCTATATATTCCAGAAGTAGATGTATATCCAGATATGGTTGAAGAAAAATGGACTTTACAGCAGGCTCAAGACTTTGCAAAAGAATACAAATTAACATTAGATATAACATATAAAGAAACAAAAGATACAGATGAAAACATAATATTATCACAAAGTCGTGCTAAAGGAGATCCAATATATGAAGGATATACCTTAAAAATAACAGTATCCAAAAAACCTGAAGAGACAAAAACTGAAGATAAAAAGGATAAGACAGATGCAGTAACACCAAGTGATAATGAGTAAAGGAAGAATATATGGAAGGCATAATAATAAAAAATCAAAGTAATAATTATACAGTAAAAACCCCAAAAGGAATAAATATCTGTAAACCAAGAGGAAAATTCAGAAGTGAAAAGATAACCCCTTTAGTAGGAGATTATGTAGTAATAGATGATATAAACAACTATTTATTAGAAATAAAACCAAGAAAAAACTACTTAATAAGACCAAATATAGCAAATGTTGATATAGCTCTAATAATAACATCAGTAAAAGAACCAAACTTTGACAGTAATCTACTAGATAAGTTATTAACAATAATATCATATAATAATATAAAACCAATAATATGCTTAACAAAAATAGATTTATTAAACAAAACTGAAGAAAAAGAAATAAGAAATATAATGAATTATTATACAAATATTGGCTATAAAGTAGTAACAAATAGCGATATAAAAGAAATAAAAAAACTAACTAAGAACAAAGTTGTAGTTTTTACAGGCCAATCTGGAGCGGGCAAATCAACATTATTAAATAAGTTAGATAAGACATTATTATTAGAAACAAATGAAATATCCAAAGCATTAGGAAGAGGAAAACATACTACAAGATGCGTAACCCTATATGATATCGATAATTCTCTAATCGCAGATACCCCAGGCTTCTCCATGATAGACCTAAGAGGCATGACAAAACTAGATATCAGAGACAATATGAAAGAAATGTTCGATAATTTAGAAAAATGTAAATACAGAGATTGTATGCATATTAAAGAAGATGATTGCTACATTAAACAGTTAGTAGAAAAAGGTAAAATATTAAAATCAAGATATGAAAACTATAAATCATTTCTAGGAGGAAAATAATGAAATTATCAATATCAATATTAAACTCAAAAGACAAAATAAATATGATAAAAACATTAAATAACACAGAAATTTCATATATTCACATAGACGTAATGGACGGATTATTTGTCTCTCAAAAGTCATTACCACCAGAAGAAATAATAAAGATATTCCCCTTTTCAACTAAAACACTAGACATTCATTTAATGGTCGAAGACCCAATGTATTATATAGAAAAAATTAAAAAGTTACCAAATATAGACAATATAACAATACATCTAGAAATAAATAAAGATATAAAAAATATCCTAAATAAAATAAAAGAATATGGCTTTAAAAGAAGCTTGGCAATCAAACCAAATACCAATATAAATCTATTAATTCCATATTTAGATATTATAGATAGAATTCTTATTATGACTGTAGAACCAGGACTTGGAGGCCAACCATTTCTAGAAAACAGTCCAAATAGAATAAAAGAAATAAAAAAACTAATCAAAGATAAAAACATCGAATTAGAAGTAGATGGTGGAATAAATAATCAAACTATAAATAAAGTAAAAGATGTAGATATATCTGTAGTAGGATCATATATAACTACTAGCGATAATCCTACTCAAAAAATAAATGATTTATTAGTATAAAAAATACTCCCTTCTTTATAATAATAAAGAAAGGAGTATTATTATGTCAAAAAAAGAATTACTACAAGAAGAATATAGATTAGGAAAAGAATATTATTC
>CAVCHK010000027.1:0-2437 GCA_963601985.1 Paludibacteraceae bacterium | reverse complement strand
TAAACAATCTATATATAGGTTTAGAAATGCTAATCCATATATATTTAAAAGTAAGTATGATAATTATAGTAATAATATTGGTGGTATTAAAATAGATTTAAATAAGAACTTTAGAAGTAGAGAAGAAGTTATTAGTAATATTAATTTATTATTTGATAGAATTATGGATAATGATATTGGTGGTGCTGATTATTCTTTATCTCATAGAATGGTATATGGTAATCTTATGTATAAGGGGGATGGTGATAATAAAGAGGATAATAATTTCTTAGTATATAGTTATCTTAATGATACTACTTTTAAGAATAATGAAGTAGAGGCATTTATTATTGCAAGTGATATTAAAAATAAAGTTACTAATGGTTATAATGTTTTTGATAAGGATAGTAATGGTATTAGAAGGGTTAAGTATAGTGATATTGCTATTTTACTTGATAGTGGTAAATCTTTTGAGTTATATAAGAAGATACTTGAATATAATGGTATTCCTACTTCTATTGTTAAATCTGTTAATTTAATTGATGGTGAAGTGGTAGTGGTTATTAAAAATATTATTAGTTTTATTATTAAGATTCGTGATAATAAAATTGATAATGAATTTAAGAGGTTATTTATATCTATTGGTAGGAGTTTCTTATTTAATATTTCTGATAGTGTTTTATTTGATTATTTTTTAAATAATAATTTTAAAGATAGTGATATATATAAAATTAGTTATAATATTACTAAGAAGTTAGATATTATTAGTTTAGAAGATATTATTGATGTTATTATAGATGATTTTGATTTATATAATAAATTATTTTTACTTGGGGATTATAAGGCTAATATTTTAAGAGTAGAGAAATTAAAAGAGATTACTAGTAGTTTGGTTAATCTTGATTATGATATATATAGTTATCAGAAGTATTTAGATGATATTATTAGTAATAATTTAAAACTTGAATATAGTACTTTTGATAATAGTAGTGATACTGTTAGAATTATGACTATTCATGCTTCTAAGGGGTTAGAATTTGGAATCTGCTACTTTGGGGAATTATATAATAGGTTTAATATTAGTGATGTTATAAGTAAGTATTCATTTGATAATAAATATGGTATTATTCTTCCTTATAAGGATAAGTTTTTGTATAATACTATTTATCATAATCTTAGTTATAGGGATTATGTAATGGAAAATATTAGTGAAAGAATAAGACTTTTCTATGTAGCATTAACTAGGGCTAAAGAGAAGATGATATTTATTTTACCTAGTAATTCTAAAGAGTGTAATATATGTGGTGATATTATTGATAATAATATCAGAAGTAAATATAATAGTTTTGCTAGTATTATGTATTCTTTAGAGGGTATTACTAAGGATTATTATAAGAATATTGATATTAGTGATATTAATTTATCTAAGGATTATAATATGGTTAATAATAGTAATTATAAGGATTATTTAAAATTAATAGATGATAAAATAGAAGTTAGTAATACTTATATTCCTAGTAGTGTTAAAGATAGTAAGTCTTTTTCAAAGAAAGATATTCATATTGTTTCTAAAGAGGAAGAGGATAAACTTCTTTATGGAAGATTAATGCATGAGTTGTTTGAATGTACTGATTTTAATAATTTAGATAATTTATCTGATAATAATAGAAAGATTATTGAGAAATTTTTGGAAAAAGTTGATATTAGTGGTGCTAATATATATAAAGAGTATGAGTTTATCTATGAAAATGATAATACGTCATATCATGGTATTATTGACTTAATGTTAGAGTATCAAGATAATATTAAAATAATTGATTATAAGCTTAAGAATATAAGTGATGATGCTTATATTAAACAGCTTAATGGGTATAAGAATTATATTGAGAAGTTATTTAATAAAAATACTAGTATTTATTTGTATTCTATATTAGATAATACTTTAGAAGAAATTAAGTAAAAAAACTTTCTATATAGTATAAATGGTGTTATAATTATATAGAAAGTTATGCCGAATTAGTTTAGTGGTAGAACAAGGCCCTCGTAATGCCTAGAGGTAAGTTCGATTCTTACATTCGGCACCAGATTGATTGATACTTGAACTATTTAATTTAGTTTGAGTTTATTTATGTTTTATTAAAATACAATAAAAGTAAAATAACAAAAATAACAACAATTAAGAGTAAAATTATTTAAATTATAAAATCAGATTAAAATTACTACTTTAGTAATTTAATCTGATTTTTTCTTCTCAACTTTGCTAACGCCAAAAAGACTATTTTACAGGTCAAAAAAATTTTTAAAAAAAATAGTGATTTCAAAGAACTTTTGTGATATATTGTAAATCTTAATTGAAAGTTGAGATCAACTTCATCAAGATTTAGTGTGTTTGAAGTAAGCATCGTTAATATGTGGGAGCTTACTTCTTTTTTTGTCTTAATTTTCATTTCTCTTAGCA
>CAVCHK010000026.1:0-3084 GCA_963601985.1 Paludibacteraceae bacterium | reverse complement strand
AAAGTACTTTGTTTTACCAGATAGAACATCTTTATAAAAATTTTGTTTCCAATGAATAAAGTCAATTGCTTCTTGTATCTCTCGCTTTTTGTACTCTAACTCTTGGAGTTTACCATCCAAAACAGCTTGCCTTTCGGGTATAGAAGACTTGCCTAGTAAACATAATTCTAAATATTCTTTCATTTCTACAATACTCATATTACATTTTTTTAAGCATGCTAAACTTTTAATCCAGTTAATGTCGTTATCATTAAACACACGGTAATTACTTTTATTTCTTTTTACATTTGGAATTAGTCCTTCGTTAGAATAAAATTTTAATGCATCATAGGTTAACCCCGTTTTATTACAAGTTTCTTTCATTGAATATAATTTTTCTGTTTTTACCATAAACTTCACCTCTTAGTACATTCTAAAACAAGGGTGTAACACACAATTAATAAAAAATAATAAAAAAGTATTGACCGTGTGTTACACCCGACATTTATAATTATATTGTAAATTGATTTTTTTGTCAATTTGGAAAGGATGAATTACATGGAATATGTAGAACTTAACAATGGTATTAAAATGCCAATATTAGGTTTTGGTGTATACCAAATACCTAAGGAAGAAACAAAAAGATGTGTCTTAGATGCTATTAAAGTTGGATTTAGAAGCATTGATACAGCTCAAAGTTATTTCAACGAAAGCGAGGTGGGTGAGGCATTAAATGAGTGTGGAGTTCCAAGAAAAGAACTTTTTATTACAACAAAAGTATGGATTGATAATTATGGTTATGAAAATTGTAAAAAATCAGTAGAAGAATCTCTAAAAAAACTTAAAACTGATTATATTGATTTAGTACTACTCCATCAACCATTTGGAGACTATTACGGAGCATATAAAGCCTTAGAAGATTTATATACGGAAGGTAAAATAAGAGCAATTGGAGTGTCCAATTTTTATCCCGACAGATTAACAGATATATGCTTATTCGGTAGAAAAGTTATTCCCGCAATCAATCAAGTAGAAACAAATCCAATAAATGCTCAGTTTAATGCACAAAAAAATATGAAAAAATATGCAGTAAATATGGCAGCGTGGGCACCATTCGGAGAAGGAAGAAATGGTTTATTTGAAAATGAAACTCTTGTTAATATAGGAAAAAAATATAATAAAAGTACCGCTCAAGTAATACTCAGATGGTTAATCCAAAGAGGCGTTATTATAGCATGTAAATCTACCCATATAGATAGAATGAAAGAAAATTTTGATGTTTTTGATTTTAAATTAACTGATGATGATATGAAAAGCATTAATAATATGGATACTGGCACAAGTTTATTCTTTGACCATAAAGATCCTAAAATGATTGAATGGTTTGATAATATTGTTAAAGAAAGAAGAATAACTGAAGGCTGTAGGAAAGATAAAAAAGTTGGTAGAAAGGAAAATTAATATGAATAAAAAAGTTTTGATAAGTATAGTTATAGCAATATTATTGATAGTAATAGGTATAGTTTTATCAATGCTATTAAAAAATAAAAATGAAGAGAGTAATAGTTTAATGGAAAATTTAGATGATAATAATAAAATTTTAGTGGTGTACTATTCTGCTCAAAATCATACAAAAAATGTAGCAGAAAAAATAGCAAATAACTTAAATGCTGATACCTTTGAAATTATACCTGAAGAAGTCTATACAAGTTCAGACTTAGATTGGACAAATGACGATTCAAGAGTGACTAAAGAACATAATGATGAATCATTAAGAGATATTAAATTAAAAAATACCGAAGTTTCTAATTGGGATAATTATGATACTGTTTTAATTGGTTATCCAATTTGGTGGGGCATTGCAGCATGGCCAGTAAATACTTTCGTAAAAGAAAATGATTTTACTGGTAAAACAGTAATTCCGTTTTGTACATCAGCATCAAGTGGCTTGGGAGAAAGCGGCAAACTTCTTATGAAAGAAGCTGGTACTGGAAATTGGCTAGATGGCTTTAGATTTTCATCAAGCGCATCTGATAATGATATTAAAAATTGGACAGATACAATAAAAAATTAAACATTATTATTTAATATTTATTAAGCAGGATAAAGAGTATGATAACACTTCCTTAATTTATACTATATAAATAAAGGGATAGTAGTGCTATCATTTCTTATTTTGCACTTGCAAAATTGAGTTAAAAATATGGAAAAACTAAACCATACATTTCCCTAAATCTTTATAAATTAAGGCTAAAATAAATATTATTTAAAATCCAAGTTTTTAATATGCACTAAAATTGTTGGATGATTCCCGGATGTTTTTAAGTTAGTGATAAAATTTGTCCAAATAATGGTATAATTATATACAGAAGTGACAGATAAATAGTAATTTGAAAGGATCATAATTTATGAAAAAGAATATTTTTAAAATAGTATTAATGCTTTTCGGAATAGGAATTTTAGACTATGGAATTATTACTGAAATAGATGACATAGGAAGATTTGCAATGATATTATTTGTTACATTATTTTCTGTCATTGCTTGTTTGATCTCATTTGATAAGAAGTAGAAATAGTAATTTGAGGAATAGTATTTGTAAATCTACCTAGCATATCAATTTTTCTTTATAGTTTATCGATTATTTTTAATTATTTTGTTTCTATATTTAACATAAAAAGGGCTCCTTTGCAAAAAAAACTAACTATTTCTAGTTAGCATTTATTACTCTCAGAAGTTAATTTCCAAGTTTCATATCAATCTGGAGCGAGTGTCGTAGATATCTACAACTTTTTTCCAATATACGAATTGATATATAAATATCAATCTAATATTATTTTAGCACATAATAAGTATTTTTACCAGTGCCTGATTGGACTAAAACATTATTGCCTATCATATTGTTTAAAATATCATTCGCTCTAGTTTTAGATATATCAAGCAATGACTCTACTATTATTCTATTTATTTTATTATTTTTCTTTAAATATTCAATAATTTGTTCTTCTTGTGATAAATTAGTTGGCAAAATTTTAACATTATCATTTTTAACATAATTGACATTATATAAAGTTACTTTGAATACATTTTCGGTATTCAATATTAAT
>CAVCHK010000025.1:0-5289 GCA_963601985.1 Paludibacteraceae bacterium | reverse complement strand
TACTATCACCAGTATTAGTATTTCTTTATTTATATTTATTATACAAAAAAGAAATATAGTTTTTTCTATATTTCTTGCATAACTGTTATTATCATTGGTTTGTTACCGGTTTCTTTTATTAGGTATTTAGATAATTCATCTCTAATTATATTTTTTACTTTGTTGTATTCGATATATTTTACTGATTTGGTATTTTTTATTATTATATCTTCAGAGATCTTCTTTATTTCATTTATTAATTCATATGAATCTCTTACGTAAACAAAACCTCTTGTTAATACTTCTGGTCCTGATATTATTTCTTTGGTTTGCTTATTTAGTGTTACGGATATTATCATTATACCATTGTCTGATAGTATTTCTCTATCTTTTAGAACTATTTCTCCTATATCATCAGATGATGCTCCATCTATTAGGATAGATCCTGCTGGTACTTTATCAAAAGTATCTTTTAGTTTACCATTTTCTATTGTTATGACATCGCCATTTTCTTTAAGTAGGATATTTTCTTTTGGTATACCCATTAGGGAAGCGATGTTAGCATTTTGTACTTGGTTTTTATACTCTCCTCTTATTGGGAAATAGTACTTTGGATTCATTAGGTCTATCATTGTCATTAAATCTTCTGATGAAGCATGATGGGATAGGTATTTTTTAGGAGATAATGTTACTGTTTCTGCTGAGGTTTTTGATAATTCATCTAATAGGTGATAATATGTTTTTTCTCTATTTTCATAGATTGGTGTTGCTAAGAAGACTGTATCTTCTTCTTTTATCTTTATGAATTTGTCATAACCGCTAGCTATTTTCATTATGTTATAGTATGGTTTTTCTTTTTCGTTAGAAGTTAATATTACTACGTTTTTATCATTTATATTGGATAGGTCCCCTATGACGTTTTTATTTATAGTTAAGTATTTGTTTTCTAAAGCTGTATCTATTATACTTTTTAGTCTTTTACCCATGATTACAACTTTTCTATTTGTGTTTTCTACTTCACTAAATAATTCTTGAATACGATATAAATGTGTATCTGATACGTTAAATATTATTCTTCCTTCACTAGTATTTAGTACTTCTCTTATTAGATTGTTTATGCGATGTTTAGGTGATGTAAATCCTTCTTTATCTGAATAGCATGACTCGGTAAGTAAACATAGGACATTTTGTTTTCCTATATAGGCTAGTTTTCCTATATCTGTTTTATATGGTCCTTTCATCATTGGGTCTATTACGAAGTCTGATGCATAGAATATTACTCCATCTTTGGTATATATGGCATAGCCAAAGTTATCTGGAGCTGAATGTGATAAGGATACTGGGAATATTTTTACTCCTTTTATTTCTATTGGAATATGTGCTTTTATTTCTTTTAAATTATCTGTATTTATATGGTATGATATGAATTCTTTTCTTATGATGTCTATTGTGTATTTTGATCCATATACTTCTACATTTCCTAATTCTGTAATAATATCTGATAATGCTCCGATATTTTCATCATGAGCATGGGTTAAGAATATTCCTTTTATTCTTTTTTTGTTTTCTTTTAAATAACTTATATTGGGGATTATATAATCGATACCTAATGTCATTTCATCGGCATATTTTAATCCTGCTTCAAATACATAGATATTTTTATCTATTTCGATAACAAACATATTTTTTCCGTTTTCATCTAGTCCTCCTAGTGAAAACATTTTTATTTTACTCAATTTTATTTCTCCTTTCTTTACAAGTAAAAGACCTTTATAATTATAGCAAAAATTTATAAAAAGTGCAAGTATATAAAAAAGAGGATGGTTTTTCCTCTTATAATTTGTTTATGTCTTTCTTTACATTCATTAGGAGTTTACCTACAATAGTGGCATCTGTTCCTCCTCCTTGGGCAAAGGATTTGTTGCCTCCTCCATTACCTGCTGAACGTACTGATAAGTCTTTTATTATTTCACCACTGTTAATTCTATTTGATGTTGATTTTGCTATGTAGTTTACTGAGTTGTTTTCGTTTACGTTAGCTAGTAGGATAAAGTTATTATCTCCTAATTGGTTACTTAAAGCAGATGCTATTTGTTTTAATGATGATATATCGTAATCTTTGGTTATGGTTATTATAGTGGTTATTCCATTTATTTCTTCTTGTATTTCTAAGAAACTTGATAAATCACTTATTGATTTTTTATTTTTTTTAGTTATATATTCTTTTTCTAGTTTTTTTAGGGAATTTCTTAGAGAAGATAATTCTTCTTTGTTGATTACTATATCTTTATAACTAGTAGGTATTTTATTATTGGTATTAAAGTTAAAGTTTAATTCTATATCTAGTTCTTTAGCTGAAGAGATTATTTTTTTGGCTTTATCTAATAGTTTTATTGTTTCTTCATTATATTTTTGTACTTCTTCATCAAGTACTTTAGGGATATTTTTATCTGTTCCTCCTATTATACGATAGGTATCTGCTCCTTTGCTTTCTACTACGGCTATAGCGAATTTGTTTATGTCTTTGGTATTGGATACGTGGGTTCCTGCACATAATTCAATAGAAGGACCTAACGTTACTACTCTTACGGTATGGCCATATTTATCTTGGAATAAGGCCATAGCTCCTAATTCTTTGGCTTTCTTAATATCCATATATTGTATTTTTGTTTCATAGCCTGCTTGTATTTTTTTGTTTACTTCGTTTTCTACTTTTAGGATTAGTTCGTCAGATAGTTTTCCTTGATAGGTAAAGTCAAAACGTAAGTATTCTTCGTCTACTTTGGAACCTGCTTGATGAAGGGCATCTCCTAATAACTCTTGTAATGTTTTTTGAAGTAGATGGACTGCTGAATGGTTTTTCATGATAGCTAATCTTTTTTCTTTGGATACGTGAGTTAGGATTTTATCACCTTTAGTTATTGTTCCTTCTAGAACTTTTACTTCTAATAAGTGCTGATTATTTGGTGCTTTTATAACATTTGTTACTTCTAATTTGCATTTGTCATTTTTTAGATATCCTGAATCACTTACTTGTCCACCACTTTCGGCATAAAATGGGTTTTCTTTTAGGAATATATAGCAGTCTTCACTACATGTATCTACGAAGTTATTATCTTTCATGATAGCTATTACTTCTGTTTCTAGACCTAATTTGTCATAACCTACGAACTTACTTTCTTCTTTATAGTTTATTAGTAGTTCGTTTTGAAGATTCATACTACTTACCTTTTTTCTACTATTTCTTGCTAATTCTTTTTGGGCATTTAGATATGCTTTGAATGATTCTATATCTACTGTAAAGCCTTTTTCCATAGCGGCTTCTATGGTTAATTCTATTGGATAACCATATGTATCATATAATTTAAAGGCATCATTTCCACTTATTATTTTATCTTTGTTTTTGAATAGTTCTTCTAATTTCTTTTCTCCTGATAATAGGGTTTTTTGAAATAGTAGTTCTTCTTTTGATATTAGTTTTTTTGTTTTTGGCATTACTCCTACTAATTCTGGGTATATCTCTTTATAATTTTCTACGATAACATCTACTAATGAAGAGAGGAATTCTTTATTTATATTTAGTTTTCTTCCCATTCTTTCTGCTCTTCTTAGTAGTCTTCTTAAGACATAACCTCTTCCTACGTTTTCAAATACTGCTCCATCGGATAAAGCAAATGTTAGGGTTCTTATGTGATCTGCTATTACTTTGAATTCCATTTGGCCTGTATATGGTATATTTGCTATTTCTTCTATTTTATGCATTATAGGCATAAATAGGTCTGTCTCATAGTTGGTTTCTTTTCCTTGCATAATACATGCCATTCTTTCTACTCCCATGCCTGTATCTATATTTTTATGGGGTAGTTCTGGGTAATCTTCTCTTTTTAATCCTTCTTTAGCATTATATTGGCTTAATACGTTATTCCATATTTCTATATAACGATCGTTTTCTTCTTCATTTTGTAATAATGATATACCTTTTTTTTCTTTATCGTATTTTTCTCCTCTGTCATAGAAAATTTCAGTATCTGGGCCTGATGGACCTGGGCCTATTTCCCAAAAGTTTGTATCTAGTTTTATTAAATGTGATGGTTTTACTCCTAAGGATAACCAGATGTTATACGTCTCTTCATCATGGGTATATACTGTTATGTATAGTTTGTTTTTATCTAAGTCAAAGTATTTTGGGCTTGTTAATAGTTCCCAAGCCCAAGGGATGGCTTCTTTTTTGAAGTAATCGCCAATACTGAAATTACCTAGCATTTGGAAGAATGTATGGTGTCTTGCAGTTTTTCCTACTTCTTCTATATCTCCAGTTCTAATGCATTTTTGACAGCTTACTAGTCTTTTATTTTTGGGTACAATGGTTCCATCAAAGTACTTTTTTAGTGGTGTTACTCCTGCGTTTATCCATAACACTGTTGGATCATCTTTTGGAATTAGTGATGATGATTCTATATAAGTGTGACCTCTTTCAATAAAAAAGTTTATATATGTTTTTATTATTTCATTGCCTGTTAGTTTTTTCATATTCTTCCTCCTTGTATATTTTATATATGTCTTTTTCTAACTCTTCTAGGGTATTATTAGTTATTTCATAATCATAATCTTTATAATTATCCATAGCGGTTTCTGTTATATGTGCTTGTTCTTTTGTTTTTAGTTCTGTTTCAAAGTTTATTCTATTTATGTGGATGGTTACTACATTACTAAATTTTTCTTTAACACTTTCTATTTCTTTTGGTAATCTTATATCTGGTACTATTATTGCATCATAGAAGTATGAGTATATTTCTATATCGTCTAATTGTCTTTGTATAAACATATCAGCTTTATTTAATTTTTTTCTTATGATATCTGTACCAAGGCTTTGTAGTAGTTCTCTTGGTTTTTTTTCTTCAGTACCATCCCAATCAGTCATTTCCATAGCGTAATATTTTATGTATTTTCCTGCTCTTGAATATATTACTTTTTTTCCATCGTTTTCATAAAATTTTTTTAGAAACTCTGCTGTTGTGTCTTTTCCATGTCTTGCCTTTCCACTTAATAAGTATATTTTTGGGTGTTTATTTGTTATTTCCATATTTACCAGACCTTTCTTATTTCTTCTTAATTATATCAAATTATATGAAAGAAGTAAATTATTTTTGTTTTATTTACTTTACTTATATTTACACTATTGTTACTTAGGGATTATGGGGTTTGGTACTTTTAGTTAAAAAGTTATGTTTTTTTCTTTACCATAACTTTGCTTTTTGATATAATAAAATTATGAGGTGGCTTAAATGAAAGATTGGAATAAAAGTGGGA
>CAVCHK010000024.1:0-4144 GCA_963601985.1 Paludibacteraceae bacterium | reverse complement strand
CTTTAAAATAAAGATAATAGCAAAGCTATTATCTTCTTTCTTTAATATTATATTTGCTCTTTCTGTCTCTTAAGAAATATAATTTAGCTCTTCTTACTTTACCTGGTTTAGTAATCTTAATATAAGCTACTTTGTTAGAATGTACATGGAATGTTTTTTCTACACCTATACCAGAATATTCTCCTCTTACAGTAAAAGTTTCAGATACTCCCTTACCTTTTCTTGCTATTACAGTTCCTTTAAAGTCTTGGACTCTTTCTTTTGATTTACCATTTTTAGTTTCTGTAATGATACATCCTACTACTACAGAGTCTCCTACTCTAAAATCTGGTAAATCTTTTTTCATTTGACTCATTGTAATCTTATCAATAATGTCCATCGTAATATACACTTCCTTTCTTTTTTCATAATCACTACTTAATATATAAATAGGCGGATTAATTCATAACGAATATAATTTTACCATACATTATATGAATTTTCAACTATTTTTTGTTAATTTGCTTCTTTAACTTCTATATAATCTCCGGAATCTAGATATATTATTCCTTTTTTATTATCCATACTTGAATATATATCATTATATTTATTTATTTTAGTTATTTTACTTAGTGTTATATATACTTGATTACCATCATTCATCTTAAGTAAGAATCTTTCTGTATCTACATCATTTGGTGTATAACTTATCTCTGATATTTTAAGTAGTATATCATTATCTACTTTGGAGAATTTACTTGTAAATTTATCTTTTATTGTATCAATATTATTTGTTATTATTGGGGCACTATTTATATTATAATTATTTTCTACTAAAGTAGAGTCTTCTAAAAGTAGTTTATTGTCATATACTCCTATTATTTTTTTCTCAGTTATATAAATATATACTTTATTTAATAGTTTCTTTTTTATAGTTATGTCTTTAATATAATTATTTTTTAATAATTTCTTTTTTATCGTACTACTGCTAGTAGTTAGAAATGAGGGATAATTACTTATACCAGCCTCTTCTATTATTTCTTTATCACTTAGTATGTTGTTACCTACTATATATATATTTTTTATTGGTAATTTTTTTATATAGAAAAATAGTAATGCTAATGATATTAGTACTAATAAACATATAATTATTCTTTTTACTTTTAATTTTCTTTTCTTTCTTTTTACTTTTATTTTCTTTTTTTCGGGCATATTATCACCTTACTATTTCTTGTTCTAGTATTAAATCTATATTATATTTTTCTTTTACTTTCTTTTTAGTATATTCTATTAAAGATATTATATCTTCATATGTAGCATTAGATGTATTTACGATGAAATTGGCATGTTTTTCACTTACTTGAGCTCCTCCTATGATATAACCTTTTAGTCCTAAGTCTTCAATTAATTTGCCTGCTGATAGATTAGGAGGATTTCTGAATACTGATCCTGCTGATGGCATATTTACTGGTTGTGATGATATTCTTCTATTTCTTCTATCTATCATTTTATTTCTTATTAATTCTTTATCTTCATATTCTAGTTGTAGGGTTACTTCTATACAGATATAGTCTTTATTTCTTTTTAGAAAGGAATCTCTATATGAATATTTTAATTCATTATTTTTCATAGTAATAACTTCTCCAGAAGGAGTTATTACTTTTACTTCTCTTACAATAGAAGACATATCTTCCTTATATGCTCCAGCATTCATAGCTACTGAGGCTCCTAAAAGGCCTGGTATACCTCCAGCAAAGGCTAAACCATTTAGCCCTTTTTCCATACATATATTGGATAATTTAATTAGGCTTACTCCAGCTCCTGCTATAACTATATTATCTTTTATTTCTATATTATTTAATCTATCTAATTTTATTACTACTTCAAAGAATGGCTTTGCTAATATTACATTAGAACCATTACCTAATATTAAATATTTTATTTTGTTTTCTTTTAAGTATTTTAATAATTCTAATAATTCTTCTATAGTCTTTGGATATATTAAATATTCACTCATTACATCTAATTTATATGTATTATATTTTTTTAATGATACATTTTTATAGTATTCATATTTATTAATAATATTTTCTATCATCTAATATCAATTCCTTCAGTACATTATATATTCTTGTACTACTATCTTTTATTCCAAGTCTACTAAGATTATTTTTTAACTCTTGTAGTTTTTCTTTATCATTTATTGTTTTATCTATCATTTCAATTAATTTGTTTGCATCTAAATCTTTCTCTTCTAATAACAAAGCTGCATTATTATTAACTAAATCCATAGCATTTTTATATTGATGATTATTGGTTACATAAGGACTTGGTATAAAGATAGATGGCAATTCTAAGGCAGTTATTTCGCTTATTGTGGATGCTCCTGCTCTAGTAATCATTAAGTCTGTTATTTTCATTACTCTTGTTATTTCGTATATAAAAGGAAATATTTTAACATTTTCTGGTAATCTTTTATTTTTTACTTTTTCATAATAGGTATTTCCTGTTACTATAACAATTGAATAGTTTTTGTTTCTAAATTTATCTATATTATCAAATATTTTATCATTTACTGTTTTACTTCCTAAAGAACCCATAACTATTAGGACTAGTTTTTTATCTTTAGGGATATCTAATTCTTTTTTAGTAGCTTTAGTAGTTGTTAATGCCTTCTCACTACATGGATTACCTGTTAGTACTGCTTTTTTATCTTCAAAATCTTTTATGGTACTTTCAAATGATACTCCTACTTTATCTGCATATTTTGATAAGAATTTATTAGCTAAACCTACAACACTATTTTGTTCATGTATAAAAGTTTTTTTACCTAGCTTTTTAGCGGCATATATAACTGGAGCAGTAACATAGCCTCCACATCCTATTACAATATCTGGATTAAAGTCTTTTATTATTGCTTTTGACTTTTTTATTGCTCCTAAAAAATTTGTAATAGTTTTAATATTATCTAAAGATAGTTTTCTTTTTAATCCTGTTACTTCTAATCCTTCATATCTATAACCCATACTTGGTATTAGGTCTTTTTCCATTCTATCAGTAGTACCTATATATAAAAATTCACTATCTTTTTCTTCTTCTTTTATTTTATTTATTATAGCAAGTGCTGGATATATATGTCCTCCTGTACCTCCTGCGGATATTATTACTCTCATGAAATCACTCTCCTTTATAATTTTATCATAAATAAAGAAAAAAAGATATATTCCTATTAAAATATATGCTTTTTTACACTTTTTATTTTATGAACTTAACTTATAAGGATTATCCTCTGTACCATCGCCACCACTGATAACTTGATTTGCATTTAAGTATAGAACCGGAGTAACTAAACGGCTATATACAACCATATCACTTCTTTCGCTTAAATCAATGGAAACAAAGCCACCTGAAGATACATAAAAGACCATACACGACTCACTTGAATTATGAGACAATAACCAACCACTAACCCAGTTAGTAGTAAGAATATTTTTCATCCAATTATTACTTGTACATGTACTATTACCATAGCCAGATAAAGTACTATTACATGAATTAAAGTTAGCAGCATAACCATAGTCACTTGGATACGCTAAAGCTATCCTCCCCATCCAGGTTGTACTATTTCCAGAATATATTGTGCCTCCTCTTTCATACCCATATATTTGGTTTGGATATACGCTTGCCGCGTTCCATCCTCCAGTATTATATGTTACATTAGCTATCTTATTTCTAGTAATATCATTTTTAATTCCACTACTTGTAAAGTCACACGATTTTGAATAATTATTCGAGGAAGTATAACATGTACCTGATTTGCTGTTATAGTATAGGCTTCCTCCTACTGATTCACTGTCATATCCCGGATTAAATAGTTTCATTAAAGCTGCTTGTGACCATTCATTTTTAGTATCATCATTATTCCATGAATATTCTCCTATAGGTTCATTTCTAATTAGTTTGACCATACCATCAAATACGCCAATTATTCTCCATAGTTCACAAGTATCAGAAGTTTGATTAGAATAATCAGAGCAATTAAAATATATATAATTATTAGGACTTGCTCCATAATATCTTATATTACCTCCATCTAAGTCTGTTGTTGTACCACCTAATCTATCATTCATAAGAGACTCTTCTGTAGCATAATTATATGTAATAC
>CAVCHK010000023.1:0-10361 GCA_963601985.1 Paludibacteraceae bacterium | reverse complement strand
GACTATGGAATAAATAAAATATATGATTTAGTAACAACAAATGGCATAACATCATATACAACATATTATGTAAATGAATATAATACAAATGAATACTACGTACCAGTAACAAAATACATAAATAATAAAGAAGAAGATATAATAAAAGTAATAATAAAAGAATTAAATTCATCCCCTATATACGAAACAAACCTAATGAGTTATCTAAATGCTGGAGCCTCGTTAGAAACCTATGAATTATCAGGTAATAACTTAAAACTAAACTTCAATGAACTTCTATTAAACGATATAAACAGTAAGAATCTAAAAGAAGAAGTAATATATACAATCAGTTTATCAATGGATAGCTATTATGATAATCTAGAGACAGTATCATTCTATATAAATGATGAAGAAGTATATACTGTAAATATAAACGATATAAAGTAAAAAATAAAATACTATAATTGACTAATTTATTAACAAATGATATACTCTATATATAGAGTAGGTGATATACTTGGAAACAAAAATAAAAACATATGGATTAATAATAGGAATAATACTATTTATAGCCCTATTAGCAGGATTATCCTACGCATATTATGAATCATATGCCGAAAATGAAAGTACAGTATCAGGTACAGCAGGCTGTTTTTCAGTAGACTATGCAAAAGGAAATAACATAAATGGTGATCTAATATTATTCGATGAAAGTAAAATAATAAATAATAATAATATAACAATAAAAGAAGGAATGCAATTAACCTATGTAAATGCAAAAATAAAAGAAGAATGTACACTAGATGGCTATCTAAACATTAACATAAATGTAACTGCCCTAAAAGAAGGATTTATCTCTGGAGATAGCATAGGAGCATTAAAATATGTTATAGTAAAATATTCTCCAAATACATATACAAATCCCACTATAAGTACATTAAAAGATCAAACTTTTGAAATAACAAAATCCGGTAGTATTACCTCAAAAGGAGAACTAACAATACTAAGTGAAAATCTTCCTCACGGAAGTACAAATGGCTATTTAATAATATTCTATATAGATGGAAGTCTTGCTTCCAATGATATAGCCTCAAATACAGAATCAAACTTCTCTGCCACAGTTAGTGCTATAGCAAATCAAGGTAAAGCCCCATTAGGAAATGCCGCTAAATACATAACCAGCCTATATACTAACGCTGATAAATCTAAAGTAGAAAATAATAGTATAGAATATAACTATGCTTCTTCAGTATCACTTATGAATGATAGATTAGGGAAAGCAACAACAGACTTAGATGGTGGTAATATAAGATATTATGGTGCTAGTCCTAATAATTATATATATTTTAATTGTGAAACTTACCCAGATACTAACTGTGAACTATGGAGAATAATAGGGGTATTTGATGGTAAAGTTAAAATAATGAGAAATAGTAGTATAGGTTCGTATTCCTGGGATACATCAGCATCAGATGTAAACTCAGGATATGGAGTAAATGAATGGAGTCAAGCTGACTTAATGAAACTCTTAAATCCTGGATATGAATCCGAGCCGGTGGGCGGAAGTCTATATTATAATAGTGGTTCTGGTACTTGTTATAATGGAGAATCTAATGCTACAACTTCATGTGATTTTACAAGTACTGGATTAAAGAATGATGAAACAAGGAATATGATAGCTAAAGGAGTAACATGGAATACAGGAGGATGTAATATAGTAGTTATATATTCAAATGAAATGTATGGATATGAAAGAGGAAGCGAATTAATATCTAGTCTTAGTGATGGAATAACAAGAACTTCAATTTGGACAAGTGAAAATCAAAGTATAGCTTTAGCATATCCATCAGATAATGGCTATGCAGCAGATTTTAACTCTTGTAGTATTAGTTTGGGTGGTTATTGGCAATGTACTAGTGTTAATTGGATGGAAACAATATTAGAGACTAGTGGTTTTGGATTGTTATTAACCCCGGGTTCTAGCAATGTGTCTAATGTGTTTAATGCACTTTCGTCCGGCACCATCTCCGGCAACTACTACCCCGCCTTTTACGCGGGCGGGGTCGTCCCAGCCCTTTATCTAACATCTGATATTGTTATAGAATCAGGAGAAGGCTCAAGTACTAGTCCATATACCTTATCTGCTTAAATACATATATTAAAATAAGAACTGATAAAATACCAGGATTATCAGCTCTTTTATTATCTATAAATATAAAAAAACTCCTTACTAAGTAAGAAGTTAATATCTAAGTGGTGTCCTGGTGGAGATTCGAACTCCAGACCGATCGCTTAGAAGGCGATTGCTCTATCCAGCTGAGCTACCAAGACATCAGTCGATATAAATAATATCATACTATCACCAAAAAATCAACTACTTTTGCGAAAAAAGTTTACAAAAATACCATTTTCCTATATAATTTTCTTAGGAGAGTAATACTATGAAAATAATAAATATATTAACATTTATATATATAATTATACTATATCATTTTACCAAAGATAATAATCCACTATTATTAACAATAAGCTTTAGCTTATTCTTAATATATTATAGCATAACATCATCAAACAAAATAAAAGAATTATTATCATATTACCACAGCAGGAAATATAACTATACAGAGTATAAAACATTAAAATATATAACCCTATTAATACTAATATTTACCATCCTATTAGGAGTAATATCCTATATAATATCCATAATTATTAATATAAAAGAACTATTCAAAGTACTTATAACAATGAATATATTCTTATGTATTTACCTAATAATCAAACTAATAAATAATTACTTAAACATATTAAACTATAAAAAAAATATCCTATTAAATACATATAAAATAACAACTATAATATTAAGTGTTATACTAATTATAATATCACCAAAAATAAAACTAATAGATTATCAAAAGATAATATTAGTATACCTATTACCAGTATTAATAGGTATAATCCTATTAATCATAACTTATATATCAGTACTAAGAAAAAAAACAAACAAACAAAAGAAAAGAGAAGAAGTAAAAATAAATTATCTCAAAGATATAAAAAATTCCCTAATAGATAACAAAACTATAATAATATATAACCTAGTATCATCATCTTATATCTATATAGGAATAATAATACTATATTATATTATGCTAAAAAAATATCACTATGATTACAAAGATATATCCATATATATAACAAATACATATCTTTATGGAATACTACTAATATATTATATCAATATAATAATAAAAAAAATATATCAAAAAGAAATAAATAGCATAAATGAAGAAAATATCCAAGATAAATTACATAAAGTATTAAATAAATTATTAAATACATTATTATCATTAGCAATCCTACTACTAATAATAGCCACCCCAATAAACAACATATTATTTAAAAATAGTTATAACTTTATAATATCCCTAGTACCACTATTATTCATCTATACAATATACGACTTTACCATTAACTTAAATATAAATATTACTAGTAGAAAAAACACCATATATCTCTTACAAATAGGACTATTAATAAGTATAATATTTCAAGTTCCCCTTATAAATTCAGCATACCGTATGGGATATAGCCTAGAGTCAGGAAGTGTATCATCAATTATATTAGGAATGATAATATCAATTACCATAAGTATTATCCTAATAACCAAAAAATACAAAATATCACCATTAGATAACTTTAAAAACATCCTAAACATAATATATGAAAATATTATATTATGCTTAATACTAGTACTATTTACCCTAGTAATAAAAGTAGATACAACTACCAAATTATCAAGTATTTTAACAATTATATTCTATATATTTATTACCATAATTTACTATATAATCAAAAAAATAATATTACCAAAAAAGATAAAGTAATATTGCACTTTCCCCCATATTATGATATTATTATATTGGTAAGATAGTGAGGGATATACCATGGAAAATAACAAAGAAATCACAAAGAATAAAAAGATACTAATAATATCAGGAATAACAATCCTTGTCATAGGATTATTAGTGGGCACCGTAGCATATTTTAGTAATGTTTTATTTGCTGACTTAACAGTAGATACAACTACCAAAGGCTTAGATTATTATATAAACTACAGTAAAGGAACAGATATAACAAATGGTATAGTAAATCCAAGTTCAACTTATGAAGGGGGAAATAACGCAACAGTAACACTATATAAAAAAGATAATACCTATGACATATATGGAAATATATACCTAGATATAACCACTATAGGAGATAACCTAAAAAATAGTGAAGCCCTAAAATATGCAGTATTAGATAGTTCCAATAACGTAATATCAACAGGTACCCTAAAAGGAACAACATCCTCCTCCCTTTTATTAGCCCAGAATATTACCCTAACAACAACAGAGTCAACTTATACTGTATACCTATGGCTTGATGAAAATAATATAACAGATTATCAAATAGAAGGAGAAACAATAAGTGCAAGTATTCGTTGCACCGCTACTATGCAAAAATAAAAAAAGAATAAAAAGAAGGTGAAATAATGGCTAATGTATCTAACTACTATATAGATTCCAAAGAAAAACTAATAAGTCAAAAAGAATCATGTGTAGTAGGAAACAAATATAGAATAACAGTATTAACCCCAAGGTTAGTAAGATTAGAATACACTCCAAGTGGCAAGTTTGTAGATGCCCCTACAGCCCTAGTAGTAAATAGAACTTTCTCTCCAGTACCATATAACATAACAGAAAGTGACACATTACTACAATTAGATACAGGCATTTTCACTATAACATATGTAAAAGATAAAAACTTTAGTGCTACTAATCTAGGAAGCAACCTAAAAGCAGTAATAAATAATACCAAAATAGAATGGCAAATGAACAGCACTGAAGCCAAAAACCTAAGAGGAATAAATTATTCAATTGATAGTAGTAAAAATGGAGTAGTATTAGATACAGGATTATATTCATTAGATGGCTATGCCGTAGTGTATGATAAAACCCCATATCTAAGTGAAAACGATACCTTTGAAGAAAGAGAACAAGGGTCCCAAGATATCTATCTATTTATGTATAATAAAGATATCCAAGGCTGTTTTAACGACTATTTCACCCTAACAGGATACCCAAACCTAATCCCAAGATGTGCATTAGGAGCATGGTGGTATAAAAACGAAAATTATACAGGTAATGACATAATTGAATTAACAGATAGATTTGAAAAAGAAAACATACCAATATCCATCTTCCTCTTAGGGGACTATTGGAGAGGAAACAATAGCTATATCCCCGCTATAGACTTAAACGGTATAAGTAAATACCTAAACAATAAAAACATCCATTTAGGAGTAACCATAAACCCAAGTCTAAGTATAACAAAAAATACCCAAGAATATAACCTATTAAGCGAATATATAAAAGTAAACAACCTATCATTTATTCCCCTTACTAACGAAAAACTAGGAATATACCTAAACCTATTTATAAATAATTTAGAAAACCAAGGCGTAGATGTATTCAATATAGACTATAATAACCCAAAAGACAAAATAGACTTATGGAAATTCGCTCATTATCATCACGGAAGAAAAGAAATAGAAGGAAGAAGATCCCTTTGCCTAACCAGAAACCACTCTATAGCGACCCATCGATATCCAATTATATGGAGTGGCAAAACAGAAGTAAACTGGAACACCCTAAATCTACTACCAAGATATAACTTACAAGGATATAACGTCGGAGTATCATTTATTGCTCATCCCATAGGAGGATATCAAAATGGTATCGAAGAAGCCGAACTATATCTAAGATATATAGAATTCGCTTGCTTTTCTCCAATCTTCCTCTTAGCAAGTGAAGGAGGTAAATACTACAAAAGAGAACCATGGAAATGGAATCCAATCATGGAAGAAGACATAAAATACTTTATGAATTTAAGATATAAACTAATACCATACCTATATACCGAAAGCTATAACTATCATAAAACAGGTCATGGTATAGTAAAACCCTTTTACTATGATTACCCTAAAATATTAGACGATATAAACTATAAAAACCAATATTTCTTTGGTAGTAGATTCTTTATCTGCCCAATCACAACCAGAAAAAATACAATAATAGATAGAGTAATTAAAAAAGTATTCATTCCAAGTGGTATATGGTTTAATTTCTTAGACGGAAAACAATATAGTGGAGATAAATACTATACAAACTTCTATCGTGATAGAGATTATCCAGTCTTTGTTTCAGCAGGTTCAATAATACCAATGAACAATAACATCAAAGAAGACATACCATCAACTTTAGAATTAAATATCTATCCCTTATCAGATGGCGAATATAACCTATATGAAGATGATGGTATAACAAATAATTACAAAAAAGGTATGTATATGATAACAAACTTTACCTATAAATACAATGTAGACGACTATACCCTAAAAATATCAAAATTAGAAGGTAAAAATATGTTAAGTAGAAGAAACTATATTCTAAGATTTAAAAATACCAAGAATATCCAATTAGTAGACATAAAAGATAAAAGTATTACATATAACTGCCATTACGATAAAAACGACTTTATCATCCAAATAAATAACCTTATAATAGGTAGAGAATTTGAAGTAAACATCAAAGGACAAAACATATTAGTAAGTTCTGTTAGATTAATAAATGAAGATATCAAAGAAATACTATATGACTTAGCAATAAATACAAAACTAAAAGAAAAACTAGACGAAATACTATTTAGTGACTTAGATGTAAAAAAGAAAAGAATACAAATAAGAAAACTAAGAAGTAAAGGACTAGATAGCAAATATATCAAAATATTCATAAACCTACTTGAATACATTCAAAAAATATAGTATAATACAAACTTATATGGAGGTAATATAATGAAAGAAATATTAAATATATTATTAGATTTTATAATATCATATACCATAATATTTATCTTATATTATCTCTTTTTTATTTTCAAAAAAACAAAATACAATAAGAAAAAGATACCAGTAGAATATTATTACTTAGTAAAAGTATATCATCTCGATGAAAAAAATATAAATTATAAGAACTTCTTATATTTATCAGCACTAATAAATACATTTATAATATCGATAACTTATGTAATTATCTTCCACCTAATATCAAGTTTTATATGGCAACTACTATGTGGAGTAGTATTAATAATACTCTTAATAATAATTATGTATGGAATATTAGGAAGATATTACGAGAAAAGAGGTAACAAGCATGTATAATTTTAAAAAAGTAGAAAAAAAATGGCAAGAACATTGGGAAGAAAAAAATGTTTTTGAAGCCAAAAACAATAGCGATAAGAAACCCTATTATATACTAGTAGAGTTTCCATATCCATCAGGAAGTGGTCTTCATGTTGGACACGTAAGAGGATATACCGCTCAAGATGCCATTGCAAGAATGAAAAGAAGAGAAGGATATAACGTATTATATCCAATGGGATGGGATGCCTTCGGTGCTCCTGCAGAACAATATGCAATAAAAAACCATATTCACCCAAAAGAAGCCGTTAAAGAAAATATAAAAACATTCAAAGGACAAATGAAAAGACTAGGATTTTCATTTGATTGGAATAGAGAATTCTCAACAACAGATCCAGAATACTATAAATGGACTCAATGGCAATTCTTACAATTCTATAAACACAATATGGCCTATAAAGCAACAGTACCAGTAAATTGGTGTCCAAATTGTAAGACCGTACTATCCAACGAAGATGCTGCTGGTGGTGTATGTGAAAGATGCTCTAGTAAAGTAGTTCAAAAAGAAAAATCCCAGTGGATGCTTAGAATGTCAGACTATGCTGAAGATTTACTTACAGGACTTGAAGATACCAATTTTGCCGAAAGAGTAAAATTAGGACAAATAAATTGGATTGGTAAATCCACTGGTGTAGAATTAGACGTAAATATAAAAGGAGGAGGAACCTTCTCAGTATTCACAACCTGTATTGAAACAGTATATGGAATAACCTTCTTTGTAATTGCTCCAGATGGAAAGCTAATGAAAGAATTACTTCCAAGAGTAGAAAACAAAGAAGAAGTATTAGCCTACATAGAAGAAACATCTCATAAATCAAATATGGATAGAACTGAACTAAATAAGGGCAAAACAGGAGTAGAATTAAAAGGAATAAAAGCAATAAATCCAGTAAATCAAAAAGAAGTACCAGTTTTTATAGGAGATTTCGTCTTAGGAGATTATGCCGCTGGAGCAGTAATGGCAGTACCAGCCCACGATCAAAGAGATTATGAATACCGAAAAGCCCATAACCTAGATATGATAGAAGTAATCTCAGGTGGAGATATTACTACTAAGGCTTTTGAAAAAAACGATTATCAAGGAAAAGACTGCAAACTTATAAACTCTGAAGAATTTACTGGCATGACAGTAGAGGAAGCCAAAGAAGCTATTACCGAAAAATTAGAAAAACTAGGTATAGGAAGAAGAGTAAATAACTATAAAATGAGAGACTGGATATTCTCAAGACAAAGATTCTGGGGAGAACCAATCCCAATGATTTATTGTGAAAAATGCTCTTGGGTTCCTATGGATGAAAAAGACTTACCACTATTACTACCTGATGTTGCAGAATATGAAGTATCAGAAAATGGCGAAAGCCCTCTAGCAAAGATAGAAGAGTGGGTAAACACAACTTGTCCTCACTGCGGTAGACCCGCTAAAAGAGAGACTGATACCATGCCAAACTGGGCCGGCTCATCTTGGTATTTCCTAAGATTTATGGATCCCCATAACGATAAAGAATTCGCAAGTATGCCCGCTATGAAATATTGGAATAAAGTAGATTGGTACAACGGAGGTATGGAACATACTGCAAGGCACTTACTATATGCTAGATTTTGGGTCCAAATGCTATACAACTTTGGCTTAGTACCACATAAAGAAATGATATACACTAGAGTAAGTCATGGTATGATTCTAGGTTCAAATAATGAAAAAATGAGTAAGAGTAAAGGAAATGTAATAAACCCAGATGAAATAATAAATAACTATGGTGCAGATGCCCTAAGAGTATATGAAATGTTTATGGGAGACTATACCCAAGATGCTCCATGGAGTACCGATTCACTTAAAGGATGTAAAAAATTCATAGATAGAATAATAAGACTAAAAGATAAAGTAACAAAAGAAGAAACATACTCCAAAGATCTAGAAGTAATAATAAATAAAAGTATCAAAAAAGTAGGACATGATTTAAACAATATGGCATATAATACTGCAGTATCTACACTAATGATATTATTAAATACCTATGATAAAAAAGATACCATCACCAAAGGAGACTATAGAGTATTACTTGACCTGTTAAACCCAATAGCTCCTCATATAACCGAAGAACTAAACGAATCCCTAGGGTATGGTCCAATTTATAATAGACAGTGGCCAACTTACGACGAGTCCAAAGTACAAGAAGAAGAAAAAGAAATAGCTATCCAAGTAAATGGCAAAGTAAGAGATACCATTAAAGTAAATATAAATACACCTAAAGAAGACTTAGAAAAAGAAGCCCTATCAAGAGAAAATATCAAAAAATGGACCGAAGGAAAAGAAATAATAAAAGTAATAGTAATTCCTGGTAGAATAATAAATATAGTAATAAAATAAATAAAATGAATCTCAAGTTAACGAGATTCATTTTTAATATAATCAAATTTTTATATTATATGCTCCTTCTATTAAACTAAATAATCTTCTCATTCATAATAATTAAAAAAAATTAAAAAAAATTCAATTTTACCCAAAATAACCTTTTACAACTAAAAAATCAGCCAAAATACACTTTTCAAGCCACTAAAAAAACCTTTTCCTACTATTTTACATCCCATTACAGGTAAATACCCCATTTGCATAACAAAACATAATATGCTACTATTATTGCGAGGAGGGAAAAATGACTAATATAGAAATAATTAACACATTCAATAAGCTAATAAATAGTCCAAATTTAGATAAAAATATCATATATAAACTAATAGACTATATATTGCAAAAAAACAACATAAAAATAATTAAAGGAGAAGTATCAATATATGAAATAAGAAGTCATATAATAGATAACAAAATAAATAATAACTACCTAATAAAAATAAATAAAAATCAATTCTTTAATCTAGGTATCAATGAAGAGTTCGATAAAATAGATTATGTACTTAGAACATATTACGACCTATTTGAAGAAATAACCAATATAGGTATAAAAGAAAATATAACTTCTAGTACTCATGCTGTAATCAACTTAGATATATTCAGTACAAAAGAAATAGCAAAAATAATAATAAAAAACAAAGAAGGACATATTATAAAGAGCCCCCTTAATAT
>CAVCHK010000022.1:1337-3494 GCA_963601985.1 Paludibacteraceae bacterium | reverse complement strand
TCAATTGTTTAGGATTATTTTATTAGAACAGATATATAGATCTTTTAAAATTATAAATAATGAGACTTATCATAAGTAAGATATTTTTATTGATTAGTCTTTTTAATTGTGGTAAAATTAGTTGTGGGAGGAAAACTTATATGTATTGTATTAATTGTGGTAATAAAATTGATGATAAGGCTTATATTTGTGTTAACTGTGGTGTTTTGGTAAATAATAAGCATCATAGGAAGAGGATATGTTTATATAAGAGTGATAATACTTTGGGTATTATTAGTATTTTAGCTGGTATTTTATCTTTGGTTTTATCTATATCTTGTTATTTTGTTGATATTAGTGAAGTTGGTATGTATACTTTTGTTTATAATAGGATTAGTTATGCTATTCAGTTTGTATTGTTTCCTTTTGTCTTTGTGTTTTTAAGTTTTATTTTTGCTTTAATGAATAAGAGTAATATTTATAATAAAGTTGGTCTTGGTCTTGCTCTTACTTCTTTATTTTTAATTATTACTGAGATAATGGTAATTTTAATATATTAGTATGTATAATTTTGAGTATAAAAAAACACTTGGGCAAAATTTTTTACAGGATAAAAATATTATTGCTAAAATAGTTAATGCTCCTTTATATGAGGATAATAATTTGGTTATTGAAATTGGACCTGGAGCAGGGGCTTTAACTATTGAATTATTAAAGAGAGTTGATAGGGCTATATTGTATGAGATTGATACTAGGCTTTCTAGTGTTCTTGATAAGAAACTTAAAGATTTTGTTAATTATGAACTTATATTTGATGATTTTTTGAATAGGGATATAAAAAAGGATATTTCTAAATATGATTTTGATAATTTATATATTGTGGCTAACTTACCATATTATATTACTACTCCTATTATTAGTAAGGTTATAGAGGAGAATTTACCAATTAAGGAAATGGTTATTATGGTTCAAAAAGAAGTTGCTTTGAGGCTTTCTGCGAAGCCTGGTATGAGGGAGTATGGACAGATTACTGTTTTTCTTAATTATTTTTTTGATATTGAGCCTGTTTGTATTGTGAGTCGGAATTCTTTTATTCCTAAGCCTAGGGTTGATTCTGCTGTTATTAAGATGAAGAGAAAGGATAATAGAGAAGACGTGGTTTCTTTTGATTATTTTAATAGGCTTGTTAAAGATAGTTTTAGATTTAAAAGAAAGACTATTAAAAATAATCTTGGTGATTATGATTTGAGTATTATTAATAGGGTACTTGTTAAGTATGGGTTTGATATTGACACTAGGAGTGAGAATATTCCTTATAATGTATTTGTTGAAATGGCAAATGAGTTGTGCAAATAACTTTTTTGTTATTTTTTTGTTTTGTATGCATATTATTTTATGGGTGATTTTATGTTTGATGTTGGTGATTTGGTTACTAGAAAGTCTTATGATAATGATATTATTTTTAAGATTATTGATAAAAAGGGGGATAATTTTATTCTTAAGGGCTTATTTGTTAGGTTATTTGCGGATAGTCCTAGAGATGATTTGAAAATTTATAATGAGGTTACTGTTGATGATTTTAGACCTTCAAATTATGGATATGAGGAAATAGATAGGGATAATTATTTTTATTTACCTCCGAAAATTTTGCATATTGATTGTGATGCTGATTTTTTGGATAGGTGTATGAAGTTTTATAAGGATAATAGGCTTAAGGCTATTGGGATATTATCTGATAGTGATAATTTGGTTAATGATACTAAGGATAATTTAGAGAAATATAATCCAGATATTCTTGTTATAACTGGTCATGATGCCTACTATAGAAAACATAGGGATAATAGTAGTTACAAGAATACTAGTAAATTTATTGATGCTGTTAAGACTGCTAGAAAGTATGAGAATTCTCATGAAAAATTGGCTATTATAGCGGGAGCATGTCAATCTAATTATGAGGAACTTATAAGAGCTGGTGCTAATTTTGCTTCTAGTCCTAAGAGGGTTAATATTCATGCTCTTGATCCTGCTATTGTAGCTTGTAGTTTGGCTTTTTCTGATAAGAATAAGAATATTGATTTGATTAAAATACTTGAAAAGACTAAATATGGTTCTGATGGAATGGGGGGGATTATTACTAAGGGTATGATGTATATAGGGTATCCTAGGTAAGATTATGAC
>CAVCHK010000022.1:0-1327 GCA_963601985.1 Paludibacteraceae bacterium | reverse complement strand
GATTATGACAATTGAGAAGATTAAGAATGATATTGACAGTAATTTAGGGGAGACTGTTAAGGTTATATATAATGGTAGTCGTAATAAAAAAGAGGAGTATTTTGGGGTTATTACTGAGACTTATAATTGTATTTTTGTTATTAAAACTGCTTTAGAGGAGAAGAAAAGTTTTAGTTATAGGGATATTTTGACTAATACTTTGGAAGTTTTTTTCGATTAAGTGTAAAAAAAGTGAAAAATATCTTGCTTTTATTTTATAAATAATATAAAATGATATTAGAAAGTATTTTCTAGAAGGAGTTGAGGAAATGGAATTAAAACTTGATAGGTTAATTAGGATTGAGCCAAGAGAAGGTTCAAAGATGAGAGGTATTGCTAAAGTACTAATTGATGGATGCTTTCTAGTTGAAGATATTAGAATATTGGAAGGAGATAAAGGTCTTTTTATCGCAATGCCTAGTAAACCTACACCAGATGGTGGACATAGGGATACTGCACATCCTATTAATGAAGAAACAAGAAAAATGTTTGAAGACCTTATTTTTGAAGAATATAATAAAGGTGAGTAATTCATTTTGAACTATTAGGAAACTAATAGTTTTTTTCATATTTTATAATATTTGTCATATTATCTTTTAGGAGGGATTGTGATGGATAAAGTAGAGGATATTAATAATTCTTTTAATCATGGTATTAAGATGACTGAGAGAAAGAATTTAATTATTAGTGGTGTTAAGAAGATAGAGAATTTTGATAATTTGGAATTTTTGCTTGATACTTCTTTGGGTTATTTGCTTGTTAAGGGTTGTGAACTTGAAATTGTTAAACTTGATACTTATCAGGGTAATGTTTCTATAAAGGGAAGAATAGATAGTTTTATGTATTTAGATGATAATTTAAAAAAAGATAAGGATAATTCATTCTTTAATAAGCTTTTTAAATGATACTTTCTGTTCAGATTTTTTCTCTTATTTATTCTTTTTTTTATGGTGTTGTTTTTTATGTGTTACTTGAAATTAATTATAGGTTTTTGTATTTAGGTAAAATTGTTTATCGTATTATTCTTTCTTTTTTGTTTGTTATTTTTGTTTCGTTATTATATTTTATTTTGCTTGTTAGGATTAATAATGGGATATTGCATTTTTATTTTTTGCTTTCTTTCTTTACAGGTTATTTGTTTTCTTTTGTCATATATAGGCAGAAATTTTCCCTAAAAAATAATTATTAGGGATTTTTTCTATATAATTAAAAGAAAAATTCAGATTTTTGCTACCGACAACAAAAGTCCGAATTTAATTCAAATTTTGACCTTTCTATTTCTTGTGAT
>CAVCHK010000021.1:0-3240 GCA_963601985.1 Paludibacteraceae bacterium | reverse complement strand
CATATAAATAGGGAACATAATTTCATTAGAATACTTTTTAACACCTTCAATAAGAATATCTTTCTTATCATTAAAGTACTGATAAATAATACCAGTAGATACACCAGCAAATTTAGCAATCTCGGCTGTATTAGTGTTGTAGTAGCCATTATTACACATAAGCTCGAAACCTTTATCAATAATTTTATTTTTCTTTTCAATTGACCTCTTTTGAAGAGGAGTTCTAATTTCTACCATATAATCGCTTCCTTTAAATAGATTATACACTTTAAATAATTATAAATCAAGGTATATATAAAGATATGAAAAATATTTCATATTTTTATTGACTATCATTATTAGGAGGAGTATAATTTAAATATGTGAAACATATTTCATATAATTTAGAAGGAGGAAATATATGGAAGAATTAATAAAGTTTAAGAATGTAAAAAAGACATATGTTGTAGGAAGTAAGAACTTTAATGCTTTAGATGGAGTGACTTTTAGTATACCTAAGGGAGAGTTTGTTGTAATACTAGGTCCATCAGGAGCAGGTAAGTCAACACTATTAAACTTACTAGGAGGTATGGATAAAGTAACTAGTGGAGATATCATTGTCGATGGTAATAATATTTCTGATTATAGCGATAAAGAACTTACTAAGTATCGAGCAGAGAATGTGGGTTTTATTTTTCAGTTTTATAATATCTTACCTACGCTTACTGCACTTGAAAACGTTGAGATAATTAATGATATTGTAAAGAAACCAAAGAGTGCTAAAGAAGTATTAAAAGATGTTGGACTTGATAAACATAAAATGAAGTTTCCTAATCAGTTATCAGGAGGAGAGCAGCAGAGAGTATCAATAGCAAGAGCAATTGCTAAAGACCCAAGTATTATTTTAGCTGATGAACCTACGGGAGCCTTAGACTCAAAGACAGGAGTAGAAGTACTAAAACTACTAAAGAGGCAGTGTTGTGCTAATAATGGTGAAAATACTGTTATTATTGTAACCCATAACTCATTAATCGCGGAAATTGCTGATAGAGTAATAAGACTTAAAAATGGTAAAGTTGAATCAAATACTGTAAATAAACATCCAAAAAATATTGACGAAGTAGAGTGGTAATATGTTAAGAAAAAAGATGCTTCGTGATATATTAAAAAATAAATCACAGTTTATTACCGTATTTATAATGACGGCGATAGGGGTAATGGTCTATGCTGGAATAGAAGCATATATGGATGGTATGACTTTTACAGCGGATCGTTTCTATAAGGATAATAATTTGCAAGATATTAATGTTTTGGGGAAGGGTTTTACTTCTAATGATTTAGAAGATATTAAAAATATGGATAATGTATGTGATGCTGAGAGAAAGTTAGAACTTGTTATGACAAGTAGTGATAATGAAGATATAACTTATCTTGTATCTGTAATTGAAAGTAATAATATTAGTAAGTTCTATGTAAGTGATGGAATAAGTTTTGATAAAGATAAAAATGGTATATGGATAGATATCTTTTATGCTAAGGAAAATAATTTAAAAGTAGGGGATACTCTATCATTTGAATATGATGGTTATGAGTTTAAAGAAGAGATACTTGGTATAATTTATGTACCAGATCACGTCTATGCTACTTTAGATTCTTCGCAGTTGATGCCTAATTATAAAACTTATGGACTAATATATATGCCCGCTAAAGAGATGGAAGGTTTTATTAGGAATGAGGCTATTAAAAATGTTTCTTTAGAACTGGGTTTGGATATTGATGAGGAATATTTTGATAAAATAAATCCTGATTTTAATTACTTAGATTATGTACCATTTAATTATATAATGGTAGATGTTGATAATAAGAAAAATAATGATGAAATTAAGAATGAGATTGATGAGAATATAGATAATGCTATTGCTTCTATTGATATTGAGGATACTTTAAGTTATGCTATGTACGAAGGAGAGGTAGATGAGGGAGAGGCTTATGTTGGTATCTTTTCGGGATTATTTTTATTTATTGCAGTTTTATCTGTAATAACTACGATGAGTAGAGTAGTAAGAAATCAAAAGACAGAAATAGGAACATTAAAAACCTTAGGCTTTTCTAATAGTAAAATAACAATGCACTATATAGGATATGGTTTTTATGTATCACTATTAGGAGCCATTACTGGTATCTTGTTAGGTAGATATTTCTTAGGTAGTGTTTTCTTAAATATGGAGATGTCTTTCTTTGAAATGCCAAATGGAAGTGTATATATTGGTTATAAAACATATTTAGTTGCAGCCTTAGTAGTTCTTTTAATTAGTTTAGTAACTTTTATTACTTGTCATAAAGAGTTAAAGAAGAGTCCTATAGATAGTTTAAGATGGGAGATTCCTAAAGTAAAGAGGGGTAGTTTAAATATAACTACTAGGGGTATATTTAAGAAGATGAGTTTTGCTAGAAAGTGGAACTTAAGAGATATTCTTCGTAATAAGTTTAGAGCAATAACTGGGGTAATTGGTATAGTAGGCTGCTGCAGTTTGATAGTTTGTGCTATGGGTATGTTAAATAGTATGAATTACTTTATTAAACTTCAGTTTGATGATTTATATAACTTTGATTATAAATTAAATATTAAAGAAGGAATAACTGATAGTGAGTTAGAAGATATTACTAATATTTATGGTAATAATACTAGTGAAACGTTAATGATTGAAATTAAAGATAATAATGGTAATAGGGATAGTGATACTATCTTTGTAGATGCATCTAATAACTATGTTCGATTTATTGATAAGAAATATAATTATATTAAGTTAGATTCTAAAGAGGGAGTTTATGTTACTTATAAGTTTGCTGATAAATATAATATCTCATTAGGAGATAGTATATCTTGGCATATCTATGGTGATAAAACATACTATGATTCTATAGTAGTAGGTTTCTATAGGGATCCTCAAGTGCAAGGTCTTACTGCTTCTTTTGGGTATATAGAAAGTTTGGGTATTAAATATACTCCAGATACTATATATACTAATATGGATTTAAGTAAGACTAAGACTATTAAGAATGTTGATATTATTCAGAATATTGATGATTTAAAGGAAACTATAAATAATATGTTATCGATGATGAGAAAGATGATTATTATTATAATTATATTTGCTATTTTATTAGGAGTAGTAATTATTTATAATATGAGCATATTATCTTTTAGTGAGAAGGAATATCAGTTTGCTACTTTAAAAGTACTAGGTTTTAGTGATAATG
>CAVCHK010000020.1:0-11145 GCA_963601985.1 Paludibacteraceae bacterium | reverse complement strand
GTATTATAAAGTTACATATGATTATATGATTATTTTCGCACTTTAATTATATAATAAAATCATATGTAATACAAAAATGACAGGTTTTGATATCTGTCATTTTTTTCTATATATTACTTCCCACTCAATTTAGAAGAGCATTATTTAATACTTATAACTACGAAGTCATTTTAATAGTACAAACAGTATTACTTGTAACATTACTTATCGTAAAACTAGCATTAACAACTTGCGTAGAACCATTTAAAACTTCACTAACAGTAGCTGTTTGACCATTAGTACAAGAAACAGAATCAATATAATAATAGTTACCCCCACTTACAGTAGTAGTCCAACTACCACCAGATACTACAGAATTAGAAGTAACCGAAGTAGCACTGCCACCATCAACACTCTTCTTAATTTGAACAGTATAAGTAGTAAGTGCTGTAGCAGATAAAGTCCTAGTTACATGAGAAGTACCACCAACCACAGTACATGGACTAGATGACGTACAAGAATCCATCGAATAGCCACTTGAAGCTACACCATAATAATAATATGTAGTAGTAACACCATTAGGAGCTGTAACTGTTACATCACTACTAGAAGAAGTATAACTACCAGAACTACCAGCCCTATAATATATAGTACTCACTCCAGTACCCTTTTTAATCATTACATAATAAGAATATACACCAACCTTAACAGATTTACCACTACCACTAATAGTTACGCTACATGGACTAGACGACGTACAAGAAGATACAGTAAAACCAGAACTTGCAACACCATAATATGAATAAGTTGAACCATCTGCAACACTTAAAGAAACACTACTAGAAGAAGAGGTATAACTACTTGCAGTACTACTCTTATAATATATTGTACTTACACCACTTCCTTTAGTAATAGACAAAGTATAATAAGAAGTACTTGCACTAGCAGATAACGTCTTACTAGTACTACTAGTAACCGTAGTACTACATGGACTAGATGATGTACAAGAATTCATAGTATAACCACTTGAAGCAGTACCATAGTAATAAACTGTAGTTCCACTTGGAACACTTAAATTAAGATCACTAGTTCTAGAAGAATAACTACTAGAGCTACTCGTTTTATAATATATAGCACTTACTCCAGTACCCATACTTAAATTAAAAGTATAATAAGTAGTACTTGAACTTGCACTAGCAGATAACGTCTTACTAATATCACTAGTAACCGTAGTGCTACATGGACTTGATGACGTACAAGAATTCATAGTATAGCCACTTGAAGCAGTACCATAGTAATAAAATGTAGTTCCACTTGCAACACTTAAAGAAACACTACTAGAAGAAGAGGTATAACTACTTGCAGAACTTTTCTTATAATATATTGTACTTACACCACTTCCTTTAGTAATAGACAAATTATAATAAGTAGTACTTGCACTTGCACTAGCAGTCAAATACTTACTAGTATCACTAGTTAATGTCACACTACAAGGACTAGATTCAGTACAAGAATTCATAGTATAACCACTTGAAGCAGTACCATAGTAATAAACTACAGTTCCACTTGCCACTTTTAATGACACATCACTAGTTGAAGAAGTATAACTACTTGCAGTACTAGGCTTAAAATATATTGTACTTACACCACTTATTTTAGTAATAGACAAAGTATAATAAGTAGTACTAGCAGATAACGTCTTACTAGTACTACTAGTAACCGTAGTACTACATGGACTTGATTCAGTACAAGAATCCATAGTATAACCACTTGAAGCAGTACCATAGTAATAAACTACAGTTCCACTTGCCACATTTAATGACACATCACTAGTTGAAGAAGTATAACTATTTGCATCACTCGTTTTATAATATATAGCACTTACTCTAGTATCTTTACTTAAAGTCAAACTATAACTATCTTCCGTATCACTAGATGAAGAAGCCAAATAAATTTGATAAGGACTACTACTTTCCCCCGTTCCATCTATATATTTAACTTCCGAATCTAAATAAAGAGTTGGAGTAACATAATGTGAAGTATAAACAGTACCATTATAATTCAAATAGCCTGAAGAATATATACGCCATGCATTATTTGAAACAGAAGAACTTGGTGTTAAAAACCAGCCATAACTACTACCAGAATTAGTAAGTATAGAATACAACCAGTCATTACTTCTACATGCATATGAGCTTGTACTACTATCGTAATTGTATAAATTTTGTGAACATTTATTAAAATCTGTAGCATATCCATAATCACTAGGATACGGAATTGCTATTTTCCCATTTTCCCATGTTGTGCTTCTTCCTGAATATACTGTTGTACCTCTTTCATAACCATATATTTGATTTGAATACACTGAATAACTACTATATCCACCTAAATTCCATGTTACAGGAGCAATCATTTCTCTTGTTTTATCATTCTTTATACCAGTAGATGTAAAATCACATGCACTAGTACTAGCAGAACTAGTATAACATTTACCAGAGCCACTATTATAATATAAACTTCCTCCTGCTGTTTCACTATCATATCCTGGATTAAGTAATTTCATAAGTCTAGATGATGTCCATTCATTAATATTTGAACTAGTATTCCATGAATAACTACCAATATTTTCATTCCTTACTATCTTTACTTTACCATCAAATATCCCTATTATTCTCCATGTTTCACAATTAGTACTAGGATAACTATCACAATTAAAATATATATAATTATTAGGACTTGCACCATAATATCTTATATTACCACCATTTATATCAGTACTACTACTACCCAGTCTATCATTCATAAGAGACTCTTCTGTAGCATAATTATATGTAATACTATTATTAGTTACAGTACTTTTAGTAGCATTAGTATATAAATTACTTATATATGTAGCTAAAGGTTCTTCATTAACAGATATTAATTTCATATATTCAGGTAATACAATACTATCCTTACTTGAAGATACACCCACTGTTAAAGATACCTTACTACTAGTATTATTAACTATCTTTATATTAATAGTACCAGAAGAAGATAAAGTTCCACTAGGCTCTATATCACTACTATCAACCTTAATAGTATAAAAAGTCAAATCAGTATCAGTACCATCATATATATACCAAGAAGTATACTTAATACTAGATATATTAGTATTATTATTTACATTAAACTTAATAATCCTGCTTTCTTTACTACTCAAAGTAATATCAAAAGATTCAAATACATCATCACTATATGTTAAATTAGAAGATAAACTAATAGGATTATCAATATTCCCACTAGCGGTAAACATAGCATATGTTGACCCTATACCAAGTATTATTAAACCAATAGATATAACCAATATTAAATAAATATTTTTAATAGATATCTTCTTCATAAAATACCTACCTTTCTATCCTAATTAAATTCTACCATATATTAAATCAATTATCAAGTAAATTATTACGATTTTATCTATAGATTAAAACAAAATATAAATACCAATCAACCAAGTATACACTTACCCAAAAAAATACCAAGAACAATACAAATAATAACAAAAAGAATCAAATACAATACCTTAGAAATAAAATTAGTATCCCCATTATCCATATTCATAATCACCACTTATCCTTAAGTTTAATAATCAAAGTATCATCATCCCCAATAATACTATCAGCACCAATACTCTGCTCATAAACATAACCACTACCCTCTATTTCATACCTAATACCCATAAAATTAAGAATATTAATAACCTCTTTATAAGAATAATTAGATAAATCAATCATCTTATTATCAAAACTATTACTCTTAAGAATAACCAAATCATTATCATAAACAATACTATTACTACTAGGATACTGATTAATAACCCTATCCCCATTACCAATAACAACCACTCTAAGATTATCACTCTTAAGCAAACTCTCAACCTCACTAACACTCTTATTCAAATAAGAGTCAATAACATAACTATTACCATTTGAAGAAGAATTCTCAATATTCAAATACTTAGTAATATTCTTCTCAACTTCCTTTACCATAGGAGCAATATAATTAGTCTTATCCTTAGGAAGCTTAACCGCAGCATATATAATAATTTCAGGATCATCCCCTGGAAACATACCAGAGAAAGAATAAATATAATCACTATCCCCAGTCATATAACTACCCTTAGTATAATCATATATCTGAGCAGTACCAGTCTTACCAATCAAATCATAACCATCCATATAATAAAGATAACCAGTAGAATTACTCTCATCCCCATTAATAACACTTCTCATAAGTTCTTTCATCTTAGATATAGACTCACTACTAGCAACAGTACCCACTACAGTCCTTTTACCAGTATAAATAACCTCTTTACTATTAGCAAGAGTAATCTTATCAACAATATAAGGCCTAAGCATAACCCCATCATTACTAATAGCAGTAAGAGCCTGCAGATGTTGCATAGGAGTAGTAGTAATACCCTGACCATATCCCGCCGTAGCGGCCTCTATCTGATATCTATAATCAATACTACCCTTATCCTCTCTTTTCAAAGTAATACCAGTAGCCTTACCAAAACCATACTTAGCATAACAACTCTTAAGTTCCTCTTTAGTAATAACACTCTCAACAATATTAGCAACAGCAATATTAGAAGATAAAGCAAAACCCTCATCATACGTAATATTACCCCATCCTTCTTTCTTCCAATCAGAAATAGTAACACTCTTCCCATCAGTCTCACTAGTATAAGACTTACTACCAGAAGTATAAGTAGTACTACCATCATACTTACCAGAATCAACAGCACACAAATAACTAAATACCTTCATAGTAGAACCAGGTTCATAAGCCTGATTAACAATAGGATCCAAATAAGAAGTAATATTCCTAATATTAGGATCAAAACTAGGAGAAGAAGAATACCCAAGTATAGCCCCACTCTTAGCATCCATAACAACCATCAAAGTCCATTCAGCCTTACTACTCTCTTCAGAAGAAGAAACAGCATTCTCAACAAACAACTGAATATTATTATCAATAGTAAGATAAATATCATTACCATCCGTAGCGGGTTCACTATACTCTCTACCATTAGCAATCTTATAACCATACTTATCCTTCTCATAAGTAACATAACCACTCTTACCAGATAATTCCTTATTATAATACTCCTCAATCCCCATCTCACCAGTTATCCACTTATTACCATCATCATCCTCTTTAGTAACAGTATAACCAATCAAATATGAAGCAAAATTACCATTCTGATAATACCTCTTAATTTCCTTAGTAAAGCCAATACCAGGAAGATTAAGATTAGCAATTAACTCTTTAGTAAGTTCACTAATACCCTTTCCCATACTACCAAACTCAACCTGATATTTATTATTATTTTTACCATTAGTAAGAATCTCCCTAATACTAGAAGACTCTACTCCAAGTATACTAGCAAGCTTATCACTAGTAGAATCAATATCACTAACATAGTCACTATCACCATTAGCATTAACCCTTTTATCAGACAAATAAGCCACTAAAGTATAACTAACAACATCATTAGCCAAAACATTACCATTAGTATCATATATCGTACCCCTCTTAGGCATAATAACCTCTTCCTTAGTATTTCTATTTTTAATAAACATACTAATAGTCTCATCCCCTACATTATAATCAACTAAACACAAATAACATAACCTCAAAATAAGAACTAAAAACAAAAAAAAGGTAACAATAATAACACTTCTGCTAACCCTAAACTTATCATTATTAACCTTACCTTTTTTCATTACAATCACCTTATTCTATAGTTTTAATATTCTCATCATTATAAGCAAGACCAAGTTCCCTACTAATAGACTGAATATTCTCTAAAGAAGCCATCTCATTAATCTTCATAGAAAGACTCTCATTAGTATCCTCTTGACCCTCTACTGTCTTACCCATTTCCTGAAGTTCAATATTTAACTTAGATACCGAAGCACTAGTAAACACAATACCCACTAAAAGAAACAAAATAATAACAAAAGAACTCTTATACAAAAATCTCTCTATTTTAGTTAAACCCTTCTTTTTCTTCTTCTTCATCTATATCATTCCTTTATTCTTTCAATAACCCTAAGTCTAGAAGATCTAGCCCTATTATTTTCACAAACTTCTTCCTTACTAGGAGTAATATTACAAACAACCCTATATTTAGGTTCATACTCACTAGGTATAAAAGGAAGATTCTTAAGATTACTATCAACCTTAGAATACCTATTAAACATATCCTTAACAATTCTATCCTCCAAAGAATGAAAAGTAATAACAGATATCCTACCACCAACATTAAGCATCCTAATAGCACTCTCAAGTGCTATTTTAAGAACATCAAGTTCATGATTAACCTCAATCCTAATAGCCTGAAAAGTCCTTCTAGCAGGATGACTATCCCTCATAGCCTTATAAGGCATACTCTTCTTAATTATATCTACAAGTTCAAGCGTAGTATTAATACTACCCCTCTCTCTTTCCTTAACAATATTCTTAGCAATACTACTAGCATACTTCTCTTCACCATAATCCTTAAGTATCCTAACCAAATCATCATAAGAATACTCATTAACAACATTATAAGCAGAAAAATCACTATCAGTATCCATTCTCATATCAAGAGGAGCATCATTATGAAAACTAAATCCTCTCTCTATAGTATCAAGTTGAGGAGAAGAAACTCCCAAATCAAATACAATACCATCTATCCTAGTAATACCTCTCTTATTAAGTTCCTCTTCCAAATTAGCAAAATTAGACTTAATAATTTCAAAATTACTACCAATATCTTCTAATTTCTTCTTACTATATTCTATCGCCATATCATCCTGATCAAAGGCGAAAAGAAAGCCCCTTTTAATTCTTTTAAGTATTAAACCACTATGTCCCCCAAAACCAAGCGTAGCATCAACATAAACACCATCATCTTTAACATCAAGATTATCAATAGTCTCATTAAGTAATACCGTCTTATGCATCAATATCATGCCCCTCAAATAAGTTCTCACAAACATCACTCATAACATCAAGATTATCACTAATTAGACTATCAAACTTACAACTATCCCATACTTCTAGGCGATCATTAACCCCAATTATCGTACATTCCTTTTTAATATCCGCATATAAAACAAGAGAAGCTGGTATATTAATCCTACCTTGACGATCAAAATCACATACAGTAGCAGAAGACATAAAGAATCTATTAAACATTCTAGCATCCTTCTTAGTAAAAGAAAGACTCTTAAGTTTAGCAATAATATTATTCCATTCATTCATACTATATACAAACAAACACCCATCAAGTCCCCTAGTAACAACAACCTTACTACCAAGATCATCCCTAAACTTAGAAGGAATAATTATTCTACCCTTTTCATCTAAATTATGATGAAATTCACCAATAAGCATATTTATCCCCCACTTTCTTCCACTTCGTGCCACTCTATGAATATATTTTACTACAAGCACTATAATTTTGTAAATATATTTTTCATAACTTTACACATTTATATGTAAAAAAAAGACTATATTAATCTATAATCTTATCCTTATATTCACTAACAGGTTTAAAAGATAACCTATGATATTTAGTAATACCATATTTTTTAATAGCCTCTATATGTTTCTTGGTCCCATATCCCTTATTACTAGCAAGACCATACATCGGATATATCTTATCAAGATCATACATCATCCTATCCCTAGTAACCTTAGCAATAACAGAAGCAGCCGCTATAGAAATAGATTTAGCATCCCCCTTAATAATACTAGTAGTAGGAATATCAATATCCAAAGGCATAGCATCAATAAGAACATGACTAGGTTTAATATCAGTATCAAAAATAGCCTTCTTCATAGCAATTTTAGTAGCCTCATAAATATTAACCTCATCAATAACCTTCTCATCAACTATACCAATGCCAATACTAATAGCCTTATCCATAATAACCTTATAAAACTCATCTCTCTTCTTCTCAGATAACTTCTTAGAATCAGTAAGACCCTCTAGTTCAAAATCAGAAGGTAAAACAACACACGCCGCTACCACACTACCAATCAAAGGCCCTCTACCAACCTCATCAACACCACCAATATATTTACATCCCTTATCATAAAGTTCTCTTTCATACTTATATAAATCAACCATTACTTAAACTTCCCTACAATCCTATTAATCTTACTCTGATTAATACCCCTATTAACATTCTCCATATTATTATGAAGATTACTAACCATCTCGCCAGGAGTTAAAGCCCTATTATTAACTTTATTATTATTAATACTAAACATCATATTCATAAAATCCCTATCTTTTTCTCTAGCTCTTTTAACATCATCATTATGATTAGCCTTCCAACTCTTATCAAAAACTCTAGTTAAATCCTCTTCTCTATCCATATAATCACCATCCACTCTAATATTAACATATATATAACAATAAGTAAAGAAAGAAGTACTACACTTCTTCCTTATATTCCCTTTCATAATCACAATTCATGCATTTTACCTTATCCTTTTTTATAACAAGTATAGAAAAGCACTTAGGACATTTTTCACTTATTGGCTTATCCCAAGAAGCAAAACTACACTTAGGATAATTATTACAACCATAAAAAATCTTACCCCTCTTAGTCTTTTTCTCTATTATCTTACCATCACACAAAGGACAATCCATAACCTCTATAACTTCCTTCTTTTCACTCTTAATATACTTACATTCAGGATAATTAGAACAAGCTACAAACTCACCATATCTACTCCTCTTAACAACCAAAGGACTAGAGCATTTAGGACACTCTTCCCCAGTATACTCTGGAGCCTTCTTTTCCATCTCTTTAAAAGCAACTTCAACTTTAGGTTCAAAATCATTATAAAATACCCTAAGTAACTTATTCCACTGCATCTTACCTTCCGCTATCTTATCCAAATCATCTTCCATATTCTTAGTATACTCAACATTAATAATATCCTTAAAAAATTCCTGAAGTTTATCCGTAGTTTCAATACCAACCAAAGTAGGAACAAACTTCTTATCCTCTACTATAACATAACTCCTCTCTTTTAAAGTATCAATAGTCTTAGCATACGTAGAAGGTCTACCAATACCAACATCTTCCATCTCTTTAATAAGCCTGCTTTCAGTATATCTACTAGGAGGTTTAGTAGTATGCTTACTATACTCAATATTATTACTAACAATAACATTACTATGTAAAGAAGCGAAATCAGGTAAAATACTATCCTTATTATCCTCATACATACTATATGCCTTCAAATAACCATCAAACAAAAGCACCTGACCAGTAGTCTTAAACTGATAATTATTATTATCCAAAATAACACTAGTAGCCTCTACCTTAGCATCAGCCATAAGTGATGCTAAAGCCCTATAATAAATCATCTTATATAACTTATACTCATCATTAGTAAGATATTCCTTAATACTATCAGGACTCCTATTAATAGAAGTAGGTCTAATAGCCTCATGAGCATCCTGAACATTCTCAGTCTTATTACTCTTCTTAACATAACCTATATATTCACTACCATAATTATCCCTAATATAACCATAACTTGCCTTAACAAACTCATCAGATAACCTAACAGAATCAGTTCTCATATAAGAAATAAGACCAACATCCTCATCCTTAAGAGAAACACCCTCATATAACTTTTGAGCAATCATCATCGTCTTTTTAGAAGTAAAACCAAGTTTCGAAGAAGCCTCTTGCTGAAGCGTACTAGTAGTAAAAGGATACTTACTCTTCTTACTTTTCTCTTTTCTATCAACCGATTCAATCCTAAAAGCATTAGATAACCTATCTAAAATACCCTTAGCCTCATCCTCACTCTTAATCTCAATCTTCTCATGATTATAAGTATCAAGCTTAGCATCAAAATCATTAAAATAAGCATCAATCTCATAGTAGTCTTCTACTACAAAAGCATCAATCTCTCTTTCCCTATCCACTATAAGTTTAAGAGCTACAGATTGAACTCTACCAGCACTCTTACCACCAGTTTTAGACTGCATAAGCTTACTAAGCCTAAAACCAATAATTCTATCTAGTATTCTCCTAGTCTCCTGTGACTTAACAAGATTATCATCAATCTTCCTAGCCTTATCAAAAGAATTAATAACAGCACTTTTAGTAATCTCATTAAAAACAATTCTACTATAACTATTATCATCAAGAGATAAAGCATCATATAAATGCCAACTAATAGCTTCCCCCTCCCTATCAGGGTCAGTAGCCAAATAAACAAAAGAAGCATCCTTAACATCACTTTTAAGCTCTTTAACAAGTTTATTCTTCCCCTTAATAATCTTATAATCAGGTTTAAAATCATTATCAATATCTACCCCAAAACCAAACTTACCAGAAGTAGATAAATCCCTTATATGTCCCAAGGAAGAAACTACCTTATAATCCTTCCCTAAATATTTCTCAATAGTCTTACTCTTATGTGGAGATTCCACGATAACTAACTTCTTTGCCATCCAATCATCCCTTTCTGTAACATTATATACTAACTACCAAATAAATTGCAAGTATTTTTTCATAAGTTATTATTTTTACTAAACACATAATCCCTAGTATATATTCTACTATCACTAAATAATACTAATATTTCTTCGAAGCATCTTCTCAGTAATATTATCTATATCATAATTATATTTATTTTTAATAACTATAGGATTCATAATATTATCTCTAATATCTACCTCTTCTTTATTAATTAGTTTTAATTTAGTATTATCATCTAATCTTTGATATTCTTTATTTTTAATTCTTTCTCTTAACTGTCTTACACTCAAATTATAACTTTCTGTTATAGATATATAATAATTAATTTCATTAACATCTTTAATAGATAATAATTCATCATAATGACTCCAACTCAATTGGTGCGACATTGTCGCACCTTTTTCAACCATTAAATAAAATTGTCTCATTCTCTTTAATATAGTAATATTATATTTCATTCCCATTTCTTCTGTCAGCTTTTCAGAATATTCTTTAATTAATCCATCACCATACTTTGCTCTTTCTTCCCCGCCTTGAGCATCAATTAGTAACTTACCTACTTCATAATAAGTACTAATCTCATTCCTATTCTTAGAATAATCTTTAACCCTTT